>JACNHM010000282.1 GCA_014383605.1 Chloroflexota bacterium | reverse complement strand
CAAACTTCCAACCTCAAAGCGATGGGGAGTTTGCAGTTTGAGGTTCTGGGGCGAAGCCCCGCTCTTGGGGCTTCCCGCAGGGGATGCGGTCTCTGGCGGCGGCTGGCAGCCGTCAGTGACCGGCCTCTGCCATCACGACATCACGAGAATAAAGAGAAGAAAGGAGACACCACATGCTCAAGAGTTTCATGAAGGATCAGAGCGGCGCCACCATGCTGGAGTACCTGGTGGGCGGTGCGCTGGCTCTGGGGATTCTGGGCACCTGCATCTGGGCCCTGATGAACACCGTCAAGGGCAAGGGCGACTTGGCCGAGAGCCAGGTGTCCAGCTCGACCTTCCCTACGTTTAGCGCGCCGTAAGCGCATCGGACTTACGGGGGGAGACCTGGCCAGCGAGGTGTCCCCCCGGCCATGAAGGGATTGGGGGAGCAAGGGTGCTCCCCCAATCCCCCACACTTTGGGTTCAGGAGGAGCGTATGTGGAGGAAGTTTCTCGCCGATGCACGAGGGGCGTCGGCGGTGGAATACATCGTGATTGCGGCGTTGGCCCTGGGCCTGCTGGGCACCATCGTCTGGGCCCTCATGGACACGGTGAAGGACAAGGGCGAGGCGGCTCGTTCCAGCCTGGAGAGCCAGATCCCCACGCCGCCGCCCTGACGTCGAGACGGGGAGAGGGGGAGACACGGAGACAAGGAGACAGGGAGACACGGTGAAGGGGAGAGTTGCCGGTCTCAAGCCACTGCTGATCGTCTTTCTCGTTGCCCTGGTGGTGCGGGGAGGGACGGCTGTCGTCCTTGAGGATCCCCGCACCTGGGACAGCATCTACTACTATCTCCTGGCCGCGAACCTGGCCAAGGGGAGAGGGCTGGTAGAAGACGTGATCGGCCACTACCAGGACGGGCCCGAGGGCCTTCCCCACCCGGCAGGCGCCATCTGGCTGCCGGGGCAGGCCCTGGCCGAGGCGGCGGCGATGAAGGTATTCGGCGTTTCCTTCCGGGGAGCGCAGGTGGCTGCGGTGGTGCTGGCTGCCCTGGCTTCGGCGCTCTCCTACCGCTTCACGTGGGAGATCAGCGGCCGGAGACGCACGGCGGCCCTGGCGGCTATCTTCTCCCTGGCCTGCGGTTCCATGGCCGCCAACCTGGTGGACACGGACTGCTACACGCTGTACACGGTCGCCGGGGGCATGGCGCTGTACAGTATGTACAAGTCCATGGTCGGTTGGTCAGATGGTCAGGTGGTCGGCTGGTCTGATCGTGCTCGGCCTTTGGTCAGAAGGGCTACGACGCCATCCGACCAAGGGCCACCAGACCAGAAGACCAAGGACCAAGAGGCCATCAGACCAGGGACTAATGGAGCCATCTGGCTGGCTGGTACCGGGCTGTGGATCGGGCTGGCGCATTGGACCCGGCAGGATGCGCCGCTGTTGTGGGTGGTGCTGCTGTGCGCGATGGTCTACAGACGATGGCGGATTGCGGAATGCGGAACGCGGAATCACTCCGCAATCTGCAATCCGCATTCCGCAATCATCTGCTCCCTGGGGCTCTACCTGATCGTCGTCGCGCCCATGTACCTGCGAAACCTGCGGGTCTGGGGGAAGCTGTCGCCGGTGGATCCGCTGTATGCGGCCTTTCTCACCGACTACAACCACTTCTTCGCCCTGGAGCCCCGCACGGACATCGCTCGCTTCCTGGCCCAGGGCTGGAGGACGATCCTGGCCACCCGCTGGGAGGCGTTGCGGTTCAGCGCCCTCGTCGTCTTTGGCCGCGCCGCCTTCCAGATCTGGCAGGTCCCCTTCCTGGGGTTGGGGGTCTGGGCGGTACGGCGCAGAAGAGAGCTCTTTCCCGTTCTGATCTATCCCCTGCTCCTCTGGCTGGTGCTGGGCATTGTCTACGCCTTCCCTGCGGTGCACGGGACCTTCCTGCACAGCCTGTCGGCCTTCCTGCCCTTCGGCTACGGGCTGGCGGCCCTGGGGGTGGAAGAGGCAGGCAGGCTGCTGGGGCAGCTGAAGGGCATCCGCGGGGCGCCCATGACTCGCTATCTGCAGGTCCTCACAGCGGTCACCGCCGTTCTCTTCACCGCGGCGGCCCTGCTGCACGGCTGGCGGGAGGCCAGCCAGGGCCAGGAGGCCTGTCGCTGGCTGGGGGAGGCCTTCTCCTCCACGCCAGCGCAGGTGCGGGTCATGTCCCCCAACCCGCCGGCGATGGCCTACTGCACGGGCAGGGCAGGCATCGTCGTCCCCGGCGAGGAAGTGGCAGAGACGGAGACGGTGATCGAAGCCATGAAGCGCTTTGGGGTGGAGTACCTGGCCCTTTGGGGAACGGTGAAGCTGGAGCCGGAGAGCGGGACGGGGAACCCCGGCCGGCTGGTCCCGTTCCTGAGCTTCGAGGAGCGGGGGATCAGGATTTGGAAGTTGGAGGATGAAGGATGAAAGGCAGATTGCGGGTGGTTCGACTTTGCTCACCACAGGTTGCGGATGGCGGATGGCGAAACCTCCTCCGAGACGAAGAGGCTGCGGCGGCCATCGAGTACGTGGTCATCGGGGCGCTGCTGGCGGCGCTGCTGGTGCCCATCCTGGTGGCCATCTTCAACACGCTGAAAAGCAAACTGGAGGCGATCCACGATGGGCTCTGAGCTGATCTGTCTGCTGGTCAAGGCGCTGATCACTGGCGCGCTGGCTCTGGCCCTGTGGTTGGATCTGAGGACGCAAACGGTTCCCAACGGCCTGACCCTGCCCTTGATGGCCGCAGGATTGATCTGGCAGTTCAGCCAGCGGGGGCTGGGGGCGCTCTGGGTGCTGGCCATCTGGTGGGGGATCCTCCTCGGCTGGACGCTGCATTTCTACGGGGGCGGGGATGCCAAACTACTCATGGCCCTCTTCGCCTTCTGGCCGGACGTGAGATTCTTCTGGGCCCTGTGCGGCGCCGCCGTCCTGGTGGGCGGCATGGCCCTCTGCATCCGGTACCGGGGGAGGCTGCGGGAACTGGGCAGCTTCTATCTGTCCAACCTGCTGGCCTTCAAACTGCACCCGGCCGAGGGAGAGGAGACCCGGGGCGGCCGGGGGCCGCACCTCACCATTGCCGCAGCGCTGGCGGGAGGCGTGTATGCCTGGCTTCTCTGGTGATCTGAGCAGGGGTGCCGAGGTGCGGAGGAGCAGAGGTGAATGCTCCTCCGCACCCCCACTCCTCTGCTCCTCTGCACAGAAGGGCAGCGTCTCCATCGAGACGACCTTCTTCATCCTCATCGCCGTGTTGCTCTTCTTCGGCGCCGTGGAACTGGGGAGGGCCATTTCCATCAAGCATTCCATGGACGTGGGCTGCTACCGGGCGGTCCGCTATCTCTCCTTCAACCCCACGGACACCGTCACGGCGGTGCAGATGATCCGGGAGGAGGTGGACAACAACCTCCTGGGAGGAGGCTACGGGGACGACGTGCAGGTGGTCATGGACATGCCTGCGACGAGCTTCCAGACGGAGTTCACCGTCAGCGCCTCCCTGGATTACCAGCCGCTCGTGCCTTTCATGAGTCTGACCCAGGTCACCCTCCGGGCGCAGCACAGCAACGTGGTGGAGGCATATCCGTGAAGAGTAGACAAGTACACAAGGAAACAAGGAAACAAGGGGTAGTAAGGAACAGGGCCGCCTTGTCTACTTGTCCACTTGTTTCCTTGTCTACTTCCCGCAGGGGACAGGCCTGGGCCGGTGGGGTGATGCTGGTGGTCATCCTCATCCTGGCGGCGGCCGTGCTGGCGGATGTCTACCACCTGCACGAGGTGCGCAACTTCGCCTATGGCCTGGCCGCCGACGCGGCCATGGCCGGAGCCAACCAGGGGCGGGACTTTGTGGGGTACTATGGCCTCCGGCGGGGCGAGCTGGGGTTGGGGTCGAGCGCCTACTCCACCGCCCTGAATGTGGTCACCGAGGGCATGACCGGGCGAGGGATCACGGGCTATGAGGTCATCGTCCAGGTCATCAGCAACCCCAACGGGGGGCAGGTTCAGAGCTTTCCCCCCGTGCCCAGGGCCGGCCTGGCCGGGGAGAGCCACTGGACGACGAACGGCCCCGCCGTGGGGGTTTATCTGGCCGTGCCCGTGCAGACGAACCTCTTCGGCCTGGTGAACGGCGGCCAACCCATCACGGTGCACACCTTTCACGCTGCCGAAGTGGTGCAGGTGCAGTCCTGACCTTCCGGCGGCACGTGGGGGCACGGCCCGGTAGTGTGTTCTCTCCTCTCCAGAAAGGAGGCGATGGGCAACCCCATGTGCAACCAAGCCAGCTTTTCAGAGAGGCCGGCAGACCAGGCTGGCCCCCTGGCTGCGGCCAACGTCGCAGGAGGGACATCTTGACATCAAAGCGTTTACACATCTTGCTGATCATCATCGTGCTTGCCTCGCTGGCCTGCGGCCCCTTGGGGCAACTGAGGCAACTGGTGGAGCGCACCCCGGCACCTGCCGAGACCAGGGAACAAGGTGACACGGAGACAGGGGGACAAGGTGAGAGGGAGACAAGGAGAGGGGGTGAGGTCACCCCGTCTCCTCGTCCCCCCGTCTCCGAGAGCTCGGGCGTCACCAGTCGGGAACGGCAAGCCGTCTGGCCAGAGGGCGCATACGAGGTAGGAGTGACCCACGAGCAGGACGGCCTCACCTTTACCGTGCGGGAGATGCGCATCGCGGAAGAGGTCCTGGCCATCTCCTGGGAAGCGGTGAACCTGGGCGACAAGGCTCTGGAGCTGAAAAGCGCCGACGGCCGACCGCCGCTCCTGCAGGACAACACGGGGCGGGTGTACGAGTATCCCGCCTGGCCGGAGGGAGAGGTGCTGGCCATTGAGCCCGGAGAGAAGATTGCGGGCGAGTGGCGCTTCGGCCTGCCGGCCTTCGACGCCTACCGGCTGCGGCTGGGGATCAACCTGCTGCGCTCCGTCGTTCCTGTGGCTTTGCCTGGCGAGGAGATCTCATTCTGGAGCGAGCCCTGGCCGCTGCCCAACCCGGACTGGCCCAAGCGAGAGAAACCCGGCCAGGCCAACGATGTGGCCGAGGTCACGATGGGTAAGCTCACCGTGGCCATCGAGAGTGTCCACGTAGCACCGACCCACGTGGCCATCGACGTGGTGGCCATGCTGGCCGAGGGTGACATCGAGGAAACAGTGACCCTGGCCTGGACCACACAGCCCGAGCTGCGAGGAGAAAGGCGCTACGTGCTCGACGGGTGGAGCCTGGACGATTGGCCAGAGCACGTTGGACGGGTGGGGGCGTTGATGCCCGGACAGTCGTTGGAGGGCGAGTTCGTCTTCTATCCGGCTCCGCAGAAAGGCGAATCGCTGACGTTGACGTTCAACCCCAAGCCGGTACTGGAGAACCAGCCGACGGTGATTCTGTCCTTCGTTGCGCCGTAGGAAGGGCAACGGGACTGATTGAGGAGGAACCGATGCCGACGTTTGTGTTCGAGTGGTTTCTGGTCGTGTTCATCCTGATCCTGGCCGTGCTCCTGGCCGGCGAGCGGATGCGCCACGCTCTGCTGCACCACTCACGGACCGTCTATGCTCTGGGCCTGCAGCAACTGGCCCTGCAACGAGCTGGGCTGGGGCGCAGCATCGTCGTGCCCCCGGAGAGCCTGCTGGTCACCGTCAGCCAGATCGCCTTCGACGTGTTGGGCGAGCGGGCAGAGGTGGATCAGCTCTTCGACGTGCACACGGATGCGCCGTTGAGCATGACCTTCGCCCACCAACAGCGCCGCTTCTTCACCTTCACGCCGCAGCCTGAGCGGGCCAGGCAGCTCTATCCCGGCGGCCGCTGGTTCATCGTGGACGGGCTGACGGCCCATCCCTTCGTGGCCGAGGAGCTGACCGCCGCCTTCGCCACGGCGCTGAGCAACAAGAGGCCGGGCGAGCAGCCCTTGCTCCCCCGTTCCGAGCAGTGGACCCTGGTGGTCTGGGAGAGGCCCGCCGCACGGCGGCGGTGGCCCTGGCCCCTCGGCGGGGCTTGGGGCGGGCGTCGCCGGTGGCTGCAGCGGGCGCGGGAGGTGGGCGCGTGACGGCCAAAGCACTGCCGCTGGCAGAGGTGAGACCCATGTTGGCCTTCGCCCTCGTGACCTTCGCTGTGACCTTCGTAGCCTCGCGCGGCCGGCACAGCAGGCTGCACCACCGCATCGCCTGGATGGCCATGGGCCTGGAGGTTCTGACGGCGGCCATGGCCTTGGTCTGCCATGAGACGGCCATTGTCGCAGCCATCGGTGTGGCCGGCTGTTTCCTGGCCGTGTATTTCACAGACAGCCGAAAGGAGGTGTCCCGCTTCGACCACACCCTGCGGGTGCTGAAGACCGGCTGGAGGGCTCTGACGGGGTGGTGGGCTGCCCATCGAGAGACAAGATGTACTCGCTGCCTTGAAGTGGCGCAGGCTGCTCTGGAGGAGAGCCCGTGAACCCATGGCTGCTGGTCACCCTGGCTGTCTGGCTTGTGGTCATGTCGGCCTGCGACCTGCGGACCCGCCAGGTCCCCAACTGGCTGACCATTCCGCTCCTGCTGGCCATCCTGGCCTGGCAGCTTGCGCACTGTCGGTGGCAGGTGCTGCTGGCCCTGCCGCTGATCTACTCGCTGTGGCATCTGTACATCCTGGGCGGGGCCGACGCCAAGGTGCTTGCCACCCTCTTCGCCTGCCGATTGCCGATTGCGGATTGCGGAACATCCCATTGCGGAACGCGGAAAGCGGATTGCGGAATATTCCGCATTCCGAAATCCGAAATCCGCAATCGAGCGGCGCTGGAGGAGGCCGGGGCATGGGGATCGCCCTGAGCCAGGCCTGCTTGAGAGACATAGCTGCCGAGTTGCGCCGGCGGGCGAAGAGAACCTGCTCCCGCTGCGGCGGCTTCGGGCACGTGTGTCCGCCGGGCCACATGAGCTACACGGCAGCCAACGCCGCCACCTGCCCTCGCTGTCAGGGGACGGGGTACGAACCGTGGCCAGAGCTCCTGGCCCTGGCCGAGCAGTTGGAAGGACTGGAGAGAGGACGTTGAGCCTGTGGTTGTTTCTGCTCCTGGCCGCCTGGCTGGTGGCCATGAGCGCCTACGATCTGAACACCCGTCAGGTGCCCAACTGGCTGACCTTGCCGCCGTTGCTCATCATCCTGGCCTGGCAGCTGGTGCACCGTCAGTGGTGGGCGTTGCTGGCCCTGCCGCTGATCTACTCGCTGTGGCATCTGTACATCCTGGGCGGGGCCGACGCCAAGGTGCTTGCCACCCTCTTCGCTCTGTGGCCGGGGAGCGATTTCCTGATCTTCTTCTGCGTGGGGTATGTGATCGTTGCTCTGCCCGTGCTCTTGTTGCGCTGGCGCAGGGGTGCAGGGGCGCTCCTGCACCTGCCCTCGGAAGCATATCTGGAGGAGCACGGCACGCCGGCCATTCCCATGTACTCGCTGGTGGCCCTGGCCTATGCGCTACTGCTGCTCGTTCGCTTCCCGGCCTGAGCCGGCGAGCGGTCAGGGCGCACTGGCCTGCTGTACGCCCACTATGCGCCCTAACCAACGTGGAGAGCACTATGGTACCGACTCCAACACGAACAGAGGGAACGATGAAAGGGGAAGACTGGAGACCGGATGCCGTGGCCACCGGCAGACTCGTCCCGGGGGCGGTAAACGCCTCTTCGAGCGACCACGCCAGCTGGGATCCCTCGGCGTGGCAGTCGGCTGCCGCTGGCTACTGCTTCACTTGCGACGGGCCCGTGCAGATCGAGTACTACGTGTTCTGGGCCGGCAGCCTGCCGCCTTGGACGTGCCAGCGTTGCGGTGGCCACGACGTGGCGTTCCTGGATCGTCTGTCGGAGCTGTTGCTCCAGCGCATTGGGGAGCTGGAGCGCCGTCTGGC
>JACNHM010000398.1 GCA_014383605.1 Chloroflexota bacterium | reverse complement strand
TTCAGTGATCAGTATTCAGTGATCAGTATTCAGTGATCAGTATTCAGTGATCAGTATTCAGTGATCAGTATTCAGTGATCAGTATTCAGTGATCAGTATTCAGTGATCAGTATTCAGTGATCAGTATTCAGTGATCAGTATTCAGTGATCAGTTATCAGATTACTGATTACTGATTACTGATCGTACCATCCAGGCGGTAATCTACCCAGGGGATGAGGGAGGATACGCAGCTGAGTGCCTGGACTTGGCCGTGGACTATCTTAAGCAACAACGCCAGACCACGCCAAAGGGGCGCCTGACTGTAGCCGAGATGCGGGCAGAGGCACGGCGACGAGCGAGGCTGTTGCGCGAAGTACCGTGTGCTGAGATCGTGTCCCGCTTTCGGGAACTGGCCGAGGAAATCCGTCAGGAAGCCATCGCTAAAGGTACTGCTATCGAGGAAGATTGGCGTGGGGACTGAGCGGCTAAGAGCTGTCTTGGACACCAATGTCTTCGTGTCTGTTTTTCTCAAAGGGGTCAAGATCACGGAAGCACTACCCTTCCTGTGGGCTGTGAGGGGGGATCGTCCGCCAGAGATTACAGAGTTGGAGACAGAAAACGAATAGGTCCCGGAGGGCGCACATAGAACTTGAAGGAGTCAACACATGCAATACCAAAACATCCTCACCACTTGCATCTATTGCGGAGCCGGCTGCGGGCTCTATCTTCAGGTGCTGGACGGGGAGATCGTGGGGGTGCTCCCCGCCAAGGAGCACCCCGTCAGCCTGGGCAAGCTGTGCATCAAGGGCTGGAACGCTACGTCCTTCGTCTACCACCCCGACCGGCTGAAGACCCCTCTCATCCGACGAGGAGCCGATTTAGAAGAGGCGACGTGGGACGAGGCGCTCTCGCTGGTCGCCGAGCGGTTGGGCACCATCAAGGCGGAATCTGGCCCCAATAGCATCGCCTTCCTGTCGTCAGCCAAGTGCACCAACGAGGAGAACTACCTCCTCCAGAAGCTCTCCCGCGCAGTGATCGGCACGAACAACGTGGATCACTGCGCCCGCCTCTGACACGCCCCCACGGTGGCCGGTCTGGTCGCCGCGTTTGGCAGTGGGGCAATGACTAACTCCATTCCGGAGTTCAGCGCAGAGACGCAGTGCTTCCTCATCACTGGCTCCAACACCACCGAGGCGCACCCCCTGGTCGCCAGCCACATCCTGGAGGCGAAGGAGCGGGGAGCCAAGATCATCGTCATAGACCCCCGCGAGGTGCAAATCGGCCGCCTGGCCGACCTCTACATGCACTTCCGGCCTGGCACCGACGTGGCCTGGCTCAATGGGATGATGAACGTCATCATCAGCGAGGGGCTGGAGGACAAAGCTTTCGTCGAGGAGCGGACCGAGGGGTACGAGGAACTCCGCCAGGTGGTGATGGAGTACACCCCGGAGCGAGTGGAGGAGATCAGCGGCATCCCTGCTGACGACCTGCGGGCAGCGGCGCGGATGTATGCCCAGAGCAAGCCCGCTGCCATCCTCTACGCCATGGGCATCACCCAGCACACCACTGGCACCGACAACGTGAAATCGTGCGCCAACCTGGCCATGCTCACCGGCAACATGGGCATCCTCGGCGGCGGCGTCAACCCGCTGCGCGGCCAGAACAACGTCCAGGGCGCGTGTGACCTGGGCGCGCTGGCCAATGTCTATCCAGGCTATCAGGCAGTCACCAACCCTGAGGTCCACGAGAAGTTCGAGAAAGCCTGGGGCAGCACTTCGGACCTGAAAATCGGTTTGACGGTCACGGAGATGATTGACGCAGCCGGCGATGGTGGCGTGCGGGCCATGTATGTCATGGGCGAGAACCCCATGGTGGCCGACCCCGACATCAATCACGCCCGCCACTGCCTGGAGCAGATCGAGTTCCTGGTGGTGCAGGACATTTTCCTGTCGGAGACAGCGCAACTGGCCCACGTGGTCCTGCCGGGCGCGTCCTTCGCCGAGAAGGACGGCACCTTCACCGGCACCGACCGGCGCATCCAGCGGGTGCACAAGGCCGTCGAGCCGATAGGCGAGAGTTGGCCCGATTGGAAAATCATCTGCGAATTGGCGAAACGCATCACGCAACACGCAACACCAGATTGGGACTACTCATCTCCCAAAGAGATCATGGACGAAATAGCCTCCCTGACCCCCATCTACGGAGGCGTGAGTTACGAGCGACTGGAGGAGCTGGGCTTCCTTCAGTGGCCGGTGCCGGCCCCCGACCACCCCGGCACCCCCTACTTGCATAAGGGCAAGTTCAGTCGCGGCCTGGGCCACTTCCACGCCATCCACTTCCAGGAAGCAGCGGAACTGCCGGACGAGGAGTATCCTTTTATCCTCACGACTGGCCGGCTGATGTTCCACTGGCACACCGGCACGATGACCCGGCGGTCGGAGAAATTGGAGCAGGAGGTGCCGGAAGCCTACGTGGAGATGCACCCGGACGACGCTGCTCGCATTGGGCTGGACGGCGCGAAGCGAGTGCGGGTCGCCAGCCGCCGGGGGGAGATCGAGTTGGCGGCGCGAGTTACCCCGCGCATCCGGCCCGGCGTGGTCTTCATCCCCTTCCATTTCGCCGAGGCAGCCGCCAACGCCCTCACCCATGCCGCGCTTGACCCCACAGCCAAGATACCGGAGTACAAGGTCTGCGCTGTGCGGGTGGAGCCGGTGGGGTAGGGGCGCCGCATTGCTGTACTCTCTCCCCATCACAAAAATTTGGGAACTCAGTCGCAAAATGGCGGAATTTGGTTGGGGCGATGATGGGTGAGCGCGCGTTGAAGAAAATCAGTGTCCGTGGCGTGGTGCAGGGGGTCGGCTTCCGCCCCTTCGTCTACCGGTTGGCGCGCGAGCATGGGCTGGCCGGCTGGGTGCTCAACCACTCCGGCGGGGTGGAGATCGAGGTCGAAGGCCCGGCGGCAGCGCTGGCCGCGTTCGTGCGCGATCTGGAGGGGAAATCCCCGCCGCTGGCACGTATCGAAGGCATTAAAGTCGCCGATGCGCCGCCGGTCGGCTACACGGCCTTCGAGATTCGTCACAGCGTGGCCGAGGCGGGGCGCTACCAACTCATCTCCCCCGACATCGCCATCTGCCCCGATTGCTTGCGCGAACTGCTGGATCCGGATGACCGCCGCTACCGCTACCCCTTCACCAACTGCACCAACTGTGGCCCGCGCTTCACCATCATCGCCGACGTCCCCTACGACCGCCCGCTGACCACCATGCGGGACTTCGTCATGTGTCCACAGTGCCAGGCGGAGTACGACGACCCGCTGGATCGCCGCTTTCACGCCCAGCCAAATGCATGTCCGGTGTGTGGGCCGCACGTTTGGTTGGTTTCGAGTTCCAACCTGAAACTCAAAACTTTGAAACCCGAAACCGATGACGTCATTGCCCAGGCTGCCCGCCTGTTGCGAGCCGGGGTCATCATCGCCATCAAGGGCCTCGGCGGATTCCACCTGGCCTGCGACGCCACCAACGAGGCGGCCGTGCGCACGCTGCGAGAGCGCAAGGGACGCCCGGCTAAGCCGCTGGCAGTGATGATGACCACGTTGGAGGAGATCAAGCAGCACTGTTGGGTCTCCGCAGAAGAGGAACGGCTGCTGACCTCGCCCCAGTGCCCCATCGTGCTCCTGCCGTGGAAGCCAGAATCGAACGTCTCTCGCCTGGTGGCTCCGCGCAACAACTATCTGGGAGTCATGCTCCCTTACACGCCGCTGCATCACGTGCTGCTGCGGGACGTGGGCCGACCGCTGGTGATGACCAGCGGCAACCTGAGCGAGGAGCCCATCGCCCGTGACAACGACGAGGCGCTGCGCCGCCTGGGCCATCTGGCCGATTTCTTCCTGATGCACAACCGCGACATCTACGCCCGCTACGACGACAGCGTGTGGTTCGTGCCTCGAGTTTCACGTTCTAACCTTAAACCCGAAACTCCGGAACCCTTCGGGCTGAGCGCCTCGACTGAGTTCGGCGAAGTCCTCAGGACGAAGCCTGAAACCGCCCTACCTCAGCCGATCCGTCGCTCGCGGGGCTACGCGCCTTTTCCAGTGAAGCTGCTGTTCAACGTGCAGCAAATCCTGGCCTGCGGGGCGGAACTCAAGAACACCTTCTGCGTTACCAGGGACGAGTACGCCTTCCTCAGCCAGCACATCGGCGACATGGAGAACCTGGAGACGCTGGAGCATTTCGAGACCACCATCGAGCTCTACAAGCGACTGTTCCGTATCGAGCCGGAGATCATCGCCTACGACATGCACCCGGAGTACCTGGCGACGAAGTACGCCAAATCCAAAATCTCCAATATCCAATATCCAATATCCAATATCCAATATCCAATCCCTATCCAGCACCACCACGCCCACGTCGCCGCCTGCCTGGCCGACAACGGCTGGCCAGCCGAGGGTGGCCCGGTCATCGGCGTGGCCTTCGATGGCACCGGCTACGGCACAGACGGACACATCTGGGGCGGCGAGTTCCTGGTGGCCGATTACCATGGCTTCCGGCGAGTCGGGCACCTGGAGTACCTGCCCATGCCCGGCGGCGAAGCGGCCATCAAAAACCCCTATCGCCTGGCCATAAGTTACTTGTACACTCTCCTGGGCGAATTCCCCTTTTTCCCCTTTCTGGCCGAGGTTGATGACACCGAACTGCGCATCATCAAGCAACAGATTGACAGGGGTATCAACTCGCCTTTGACTTCTGCCTGCGGGCGGCTCTTCGACGCAGTGGCGGCCCTGATCGGCGTGCGAGAGCGAGTCACCTACGAGGCCCAGGCTGCCATCGAGCTGGAGATGGCGGTCAAAATCCAAAATCCAAAATCCAAAATCCAAATCAGGGGTTATCCGTTCGGCGTTGAGGAGGGCGAGGATGGGGCGGTGATCCGGCTGCGGGGGTTGTTTGACGCGCTGCTCGCCGACCTGCGAGGCGGGGTGGCCGTCGGGGAGATGGCCTATCGCTTCCACGTCACCGTGGCGGAGATGATAGAGGCGATGTGTGAGCGGATCGCCCAGGAGAC
The DNA here is from genome assembly GCA_014383605.1 of Chloroflexota bacterium. Next base: position 2,813 of record JACNHM010000398.1, on the reverse strand, counting down.
GGGGCTGCGGACAGTGGCGCTGAGCGGCGGCTGCTTCCAGAACCGGCTGCTGCTGGCACTGGTCATGCTGCGATTGCGGGAGGTGGGTCTGCGTGTTCTGTTGCACCGGCAGGTGCCGTGCAACGACGGGGGGCTTTCGCTGGGGCAGGCGGTGATCGCGCATTTCGCTGCCCCGACCTCGAAACCCTGACTTTTGCCCAGATATTTGCTGACGGGCGGACCTGCTTCGGCTACGCCCGCCGTCGAATTCCATTCGACGGCTGATCAGGTGGAAGTCAGCTTGAAGCCGACTTGAATCTACCGGCGGGCGGCTTGTCATGACCAACCAGAGTTGAACAAATTGCCTTTTTGGGGTATACTGGAAGAAAGGGCGAATTACTCGTCTTTTGAGGAAGAAGCGCAAACAGGGGATTTGGAAGAACCATGTGTCTAGCCATACCAACGCTGATAAAATCTATCGAAGGAACCACCGCTCGAGCTGAAATCGGCGGGGTGGAGCGTACCATCAGCCTGATGCTCACGCCCGAAGCCCGCGTGGGCGACTATGTGCTGATCCACACCGGCTTCGCCATCAGCGTGGTGGACGAAGGGGAAGCCCTGGAGACGATCAGGCTCTTCGAGGAGATAGAAGCTGCCTACCAGAGGGAGCTAGCCGAGGCCGGGGGAGGTCTCGATGAAGCACCTTGACGAGTATCGAAACTCCGGGCTGGCGAAGGGACTGGTGGGGAGCATCCACCGCTACCGGGGCAGGCCCCTCAGGTTCATGGAGTTCTGCGGCGGACACACCGTGGCCATCCTGAAGTATGGCATTCGCCAGCTTATCTCGCCCACGGTGGAGATGCTGTCCGGGCCCGGCTGCCCCGTGTGTGTGACGGCCAACGCCGATCTGGACAAGGCCATGGCCATGGCCCACCTGCCCAACGTTATCCTCACCACCTTCGGCGACATGATGAAGGTGCCGGGCAGCCGTTCCAGTCTGCAACAGGCCAGGGCCGAGGGAGCAGATGTGCGCGTCGTGTACTCCACCCTGGACGCGCTTCAGGTTGCCCGGAACAACCCGGACAGGTCGGTCATCTTCCTGGGGATCGGCTTCGAGACCACAGCGCCTACCATCGCCGCCTCGATCTTGCAGGCCGAAGCCCAAGGGATGGACAATTACCTCGTCTTCGTGCTCCACAAGCTCACTCCGCCTGTGACGGTTGCCTTGCTGGCTCTGGGTGAGGCGAAGTTCGACGGCATCATCGGGCCGGGGCACGTGAGCACCATCATAGGCTCAAGAGCCTGGGAGGCTCTCCCCCGCGACCACCACATGCCCTGCGTGATCTCCGGCTTCGAACCGCTGGACATCCTGCAATGCATCGCCATGTTGGCAGGTCAGGTGGAGAGAGGGGAAGCGAGGGTGGAGATAGCTTATCGGCGCAGCGTGCGCCCTGAGGGGAATCGGACGGCCCTGGCTCTCATGGAGCGGGTGTTCGAGAGTTGCGATGCCAACTGGCGGGGGATGGGCATCGTTCCCAACAGCGGTCTGAAGCTGAGGCCAGAGTACGGGCGATTCGACGCGGAGCGAGTTTTCGCCGTTGAGCCGGGCCCCACCGAGGAGCCCAGGGGCTGCGCCTGCGGAGAGATATTACGGGGGCTCAAGAGCCCGTCTGAGTGCCCTCTCTTCGGCGGGGCTTGTACCCCGGTGCATCCTGTGGGCCCTTGTATGGTCTCGGCCGAGGGTGCCTGCGCGGCGCATTATCGGTATGGAGAGCCATGACACAAGACAGGATTCTGCTGGCCCACGGCAGCGGCGGCCAACTCAGCCACGAACTGGTGGAGCGGCTATTTCTGAAGCACTTCGATAACCCCATCCTGGCGCAGTTGGACGACGCGGCGGTGGTCGGGGTTTCGGGTTTCAGGTTACAGGTTCCAGGTTCATCTAACCTGAAACCTGTAACCTCGAACCTGAAACTGGCCTTCACCACCGATTCCTACGTGGTGAACCCCATCTTCTTCCCAGGCGGCGACATCGGCAAGCTGGCCATCTGTGGCACGGTGAACGACCTGGCCATGAGCGGAGCCAGGCCTTTGTACCTGAGCGTGTCTTTCATAATTGAGGAAGGGTTGAGCCTGGACGACCTGGAGCGGATCGTGATCTCCATGCGCCAGGCGGCGGATGAAGCGGGAGTAGAGGTCATCGCCGGCGATACCAAGGTGGTCAACAAAGGCAGCGCCGATGGGCTGTTCATTAACACGACCGGGGTGGGCATCGTGCCGGAGCAAATAGGGATTTCGGGTTCCAATGCCCGGCCGGGGGATAAGGTGATCGTCAGCGGCGCTATCGGTGATCACGGCATGGCCATCATGAGCCAGCGCGAGGGGCTGGGGTTCTCCGCTCCCCTGCGCAGTGATTGCGCTCCTTTGAATAAGCTGGTGGCCGCCATGCTGGAGGCGTCGAGGGAGATACATTGTCTGCGCGACCCCACGCGGGGAGGGTTGGCAACCACGCTCAACGAGTTCGCCGCCCAATCGGGCGTAGGAATCTTGATTCACGAAGGCAGGATACCGATTCACGATGCGGTGCGGGGAGCCTGTGAGATGCTGGGGTTGGATCCCTTGCACGTGGCCAACGAGGGCAAGCTGGTGGCCGTTGTCGCCGAGGAGGACGCCGAGAAGGTGTTGTCCGCCATGCGCGCCCACGAGTATGGAACCGAGGCGGCGATCATCGGTGAGGTGCGGGCTGAGCATCCAGGCCGCGTGGTAATGAAGACGCTGCTGGGAACCTCGCGGCTGGTTGACATGCTCGTTGGAGACCTGTTGCCCAGGATATG
>JACNHM010000418.1 GCA_014383605.1 Chloroflexota bacterium | reverse complement strand
GACAGCAAAAGGTTCAGGTGCAGGGATAGCCTCGCAGTCAATCCACCAATCTACCAGTTTCCCAATCTACCAATCTACCGGCCTCCCAATCTACCAAACCCCTCACCGGATGCGGGCGATGAAGACGTCTTCCAGCGACGGCGGAATGACGGCCAGGCTGTAGAGGGTGATGCCTTCCTCGGCCAGGGCCTGCGCCACCCGCGGCTGGAGCGCTTCGGCGCCGGCGGCCACGGCGTGGATCTGCGCACCGTAGAGGGCCACCTCGTCGAAGCAGCCCAGGTCGCGCAGCGCCAGAAGCGCCCGCTCCGGCTGGTGGCAGTCAATCTCCAGCACCTGGCCCTGCATCTGCTCCTGCTTGATCTCTTCCGGCGTGCCGGCGGCGGCGATGCGGCCCTGATGGATGAAGGCCAGCCGGTGGCAGTGCTCGGCCTCGTCCATGTAGTGGGTGGTGACGAAGATGGTCGTGCCCTCCTCGGCCAGCGTGTAGAGCAGGTCCCAGAACTGGCGGCGGGAGACGGGATCCACCCCCGCCGTAGGCTCGTCGAGGAAGAGGATGCGCGGGCGGTGCAGGATGGCCGCGCCCAGGGCCAGCCGCTGCTTCCAGCCGCCGGAGAGATGGCCGGTCAGCTCCCGCTCGCGGCCCAGCAGGCCGGCCATCTCCAGCACGAACTTCTTGCGCTCGGCCAGCTCCGGCCCGCGCACGCCGTAGGTGCGCCCGTAGAAGTCGAGGTTTTCCACCACCCGCAGGTCGTTGTAGAGGCTGAAGCGCTGCGACATGTAGCCGATGCGCTGGCGGATCTCCTGCGGCTGGCGTACGATGTCGTAGCCCAGCACCGTGGCCGAGCCGGAGGTGGGACGCAGCAGGCCCAGCAGCATGCGGATGGTGGTGGTCTTGCCGGCGCCGTTGGGCCCCAGGAAGCCGAAGATCTCCCCCTCCCGCACACTGAAGCTGATGCCATCCACGGCGGTGAAGGAGTCGAACTGTTTGGTCAGGTTGACGACTTCGACGGCGTACTCGTTCACGGGTTGAAGGCCCTGACTACGTAATGCGTAAAGCGTAAAACGTAATTCAATCCTCTTCCTGTCGCCTGCGGACGAGCGAGATGAAGGCTTCCTCCATGCGCGGGCGGGTGCGCTGCAGGGAGATGACCGGTATGCCCGCCTCCGCCAGCCGGGCCTCGATCTCCGGTTGGCGTGCTTCGGTCGCATCCACGAAGATGTGCAGCAGGTCGCCGTAGGTCTGCACTTCCAGCACGCCGGGCAGCGCGGCCATCAGCTCGCCAGCCGGGCCGAGCTGTGGCGTGCGCAGGGCCAGCAGTTCACCGGGCACCAGGGCCTTGATCTGTTCCGGCCGGTCGCAGATCATGAGGCGGCCTTGGAACATCAGCCCCACGCGGGCGCAGCGCTCGGCCTCGTCCATGTAGGGCGTGCTGACGAAAAGGGTCACCCCTTCCAGGTGCAGCCCGGAGAGGATGTCCCAAAACTCACGGCGGGAGATGGGGTCCACGCCCGTCGTCGGCTCGTCGAGGAAGAGCACCCGCGGCCGGTGGATGAGGGTGCAGGCCAGGGCCAGCTTCTTCTGCATGCCGCCGGAAAGGTGGGCGGCGCGACGCTGGCGGAATTCGGTCAGCCGTGCGAAATGCAGGAGCTGGTCAATGCGCTCCTGGCGCTCCCGCCCGCGCACGCCGAAGACGTCGGCAAAGAAGCTCAGGTTCTCCAGCACGGACAGGTCGCCGTAGAGGCTGAAGCGCTGCGGCATGTAGCCGATGAGGCGGCGGATCTGCTCGGCCTGTTTGACCGTATCGAAGCCGGCCACGGTCGCCCGCCCCGCGCTGGGCTGCATGATGGCCGCCAGCAGCCGGATGGCGGTCGTCTTGCCGGCGCCGTCGGGCCCTATGAGGCCGAAGATCTCGCCGCCGGCAATGCTCAAGTTCAGCCCGTCCACGGCGGTGACCGCTCCGAAGCGTTTGGTCAGGTTATCCGTGCGGATAATCGCATCTGGTTGGCGCATCGGCAGCATCGTAGCACGGACAGGGGAGTTTGTCAAACCGCGCCGGAAAAGACAAGAGCGGGACGCCAGATGTCTGACGTCCCGCTCCGTTTGCTTTCAATTTCCCCTGTGCTGGAATCTACCAGCGCTCTCGACGGTCGCCTCCCCGGCGGTCAGAGTCCTGGGGCCGATCTCGACGGTCACCTCCACCTCCCCGGCGGTCAGAGTCCTGGGGTCGATCTCGACGGTCACCTCCACCTCCCCGGCGGTCAAAGCCCTGCGATGACTCTCGACGCGGCTGTGCTTCCGCCACTTTGATCTCTCGACCGTCCAGCATGGCGCCATTGAACTCGCCGATGGCCTTCTCGGCCTCTGCGACTGTCTCCATCTCCACGAAGCCAAAGCCTTTCGACCGGCCAGTGTAGCGGTCGCGGATCACCTCCGCTGACAGCACCGCGCCCGCGGCGCTGAACAGCTCGCGCAATCCATCGTCCGTCGTGTCGTAGGATAAACTGCCGATGTAGAGTTTCTTGTTCATCAATCATTCCTCTCGTGTTTCTGCGTTGCCGGTGGCAACTTTAGCTAGGTGGCTGGACGGTTGTTACCAGCCTTGCTTGGTCACGTCGGCGGCCTGCAGGCCCTTGGGGCCATCCACGACCGAGAACTCAACGCGATCGCCCTCTTCCAGATTGCGGAAGCCGCTGCCCTTGATGGCAGAGTAGTGGACAAACACGTCCGGCCCGTCGTCCCGTGCGATGAAGCCGTAGCCCTTGGACCCGTTGAACCACTTGACAGTGCCCTCGATGCGATCGCCCCTGTCCTGAATGCGTTCGCCCCTGTCCTGAATGCGTTCGCTCATGTGTTTTCCTCCTTCTTTTTTGCCTTTCTGACTGGGATTTTGTGGGCGAGAGCAGAGCCATCACGGTCAGCAACAAAACGCCGCCAGGCCTGGTAAAGCCTGGCGGCGATGTAATACATCCGGACAGACGCTCCCCTTCCACCTGCGTGCGCACTATAGCACAGACACTGACAGTTGTCAAATTCGTTATGCAAGGTATTCGCGGAAGCAGACGGTGTCCAGGGAAGGAGCCAGTCCCTGCCCTGTCCGTCCGTCGTGGGCGATCTCTGGGCGGGATAGGCTCACTGCTCCTCTTCCGATGACTGGCCCAGGTCGCGCATGCCGCGCAGGAAGTTGGGCACGGTCTCGTTGGGAAAGCGGGGCCAGGTCACGATCAGCGCCAGGACGAGCCAGGCCACGGCGATAGCGCCCTGCAGTGTCGCATAGCGCAGGGCGACGTAGAGCATCACGGCGTAGGGTGCAGCCTGCACAACCATGCCGATGTACGCGGAGCGCAAGTACCACAGCAGCGCAACAGAGATCAGCAGGTAGGTCAGGCCCGCCCAGAGGGGGACGAAGCGGGCGAAGGTCAGGTAACCCAGAACGGCGAGGCCCACGCTCATGTCAGCCTGCAGATCGTGAGCGCCCACCCAGGTCTGTTGCGCCGACGGATCGCGCCGGGCAAACGACCCATCCAGCAGGTCGGTGGCCCAGGCGAAGATGAGAGCAGTCGTGGCGGCCGGCAGCGCCTCGCTGCCGGCGGTCACGCCCAGCCAGAGGATCAATAAGGCCAGAAAAACGCGCGTGACGGTCAGAGTGTCGGCGATGGCCTTGGCTCGAATCATGCTCGTTTTCTCTCCTTTCCACCTTGGATTAGGGTTGTCACGGGTTGAAACAACCTAACGCGGAAGTAGTTACGCACTCAAACAGGGCAGATACATCTGTGTCCTCACCACCAAGACACCAAGACGCAAAGATTCTAGGAGGTGCGCGCTCTGGACGCCGGCCATTTCTCCAGTTTCTTGGTGTCTTTGTGCCTTTGTGGTGGGAAGTGGGACACAACAGAGTCCCTTGAAGGATGCGAAGTTATTGTCGGATGAGTCCATAGCAGCTACGGAGAGCGGCCCTGCTTCTTCATGGATAGGTTTTAGCTACCGGCCAGAACTGCGGGCAGGTACAGGCTGAAAGGATGGCAAAGGGTTTCCTCGCCCAGCGCAGCATCGAGCTTGTGCCATTCGGCCAGGAAAGCCTGGGCCAGCGGGCGGCTGTGGACGATGAGCAGGTTCTCGTCGTTGCTGTCGGCGGCCGAGCCGGTCCAGTTGTAAGAGCCTAACACCACGCGGGGATCAGCGCCAGCGGCGTCTATGACCATCATCTTGTGGTGCAGCTTGCCCCCGAAGTTCTCGATCTTGGTGGGCACGCCGGCCAGACACAGTCGCTCACTCTGCGAATAGTCGTTGGCGGCCATCAAGCGATCCCAGAGGCCTGCCACCGATACCCCCGCCTCGTACCGTTCCAGCAAAGCGTCAGCCAGATCGCTGGAGGTGAAGCTGAAGATGGCGAAGTGGACGTTCTCCTGGGCCTCGGCCACGGCGGCCAGCAGCGCCTCGTCCGGGTCGTCGGTGGGGCTGAAGATGCTCTGTACCTCCTGGTCGGCGAAGCGGAAGTGATGGGTGGTGTTGTCTTCCTTCTCCTTGCCAAAGCGCTGCCCATAGAACATCTCCGAGAACTCCGCCTGATAGGTGAGAGCCAGGTGCGGAGAATTGATGAGCACGGAGTGGTTGTGATTGTAGGTGAAACCGGTGTCAGTGATGTTGGTGGAGCCGGTCCAGACCCAGCGCCCATCCACGATGAGGAACTTGTTGTGCATGATGCCGCTCTTGCCATCGGGGATGACCCAGATGCCCGCCGCTTCCAGGGCCTGGAAGTGGGGCCGGTAGCGATCCTCGGCATAGGCGTCGTCGTCGCAGACCAGGCGCACGATCACGCCGCGGTTGTGGGCGGCGATGAGGGCATCACGCACGCTGGCCCGGTCCACCCCGTACAGGGCGGCGTCAATGGTGTCGCTGGCGTTGTCCAGCAGCGTCAGCAGCGCCTGCTCCATGGCCGTGGGCTCCGGCGAGGGGCCGGCGGCGGCGATGTTGGCGGTGAAATAGGGCGTGATGGTGATGGCACCGAGATCGGGGGTGTCGCCGGCGCTGTTTTCGGGCAGGCCGCCGGTGGGGCCGGTCTGCCAGCTCGTGGGCCAGGTGCCCGGCCAGTCCAGGGCCACCCGCTGCATCGTGGCGTGGCTGGCCAGGTCGCCCCCATACCAACCGTCCACGGCGTCCACCAGCAGGCCTTCTTCATCGCGCAGGATCAGCGTCTCGCCGTCGTTGTTCAGCGCGCCTGTGTAGATGAGGTCGGCAGCCACGCCGGGCACGGCGTCGTCGCTGCTCCGCTCCAACAGGAAGTGGCCCTTGGCCGGGATAGTGCCGCTGAGCTCGACGTGGGGCGAGCCGTCGGCGGCGCTCAGCGTCCAGCCCTCCAGCGAGATGTCGCCCTTGGACTTGTTGGTGTGGCGCAGCTCGATCCATTCGGCGTTGGCCGAGGCGGTGGAGCCTGTCCAGGCGATCTCGTTGAGCACGACGCGGCGCAGTGCGGCGTCGGGGGCGGCCGGCTGCGCTCGCAACGGGGCGACCGGCAGCGGTAGCAGCAAGATCAGCAGCATCGCCAGCAGCCAACGTGCGCGGCGAACTGAGCGGCTGGCTGGTGAACTCAACCCGTTGCTCTTTCGTTGTGTGGGCATGGGATAGCTCCCCCCGAAGCTCCTGCAGGGTTTCTCTTGTCACACAGAGTGTGAGATCCCCCTCTTCAGCTAACTCGATGAGACGATGAGGAAGGCCAGTCCACAGTACACCAGAGATGAGGACACTGGTGTCAACTACGACCAGCATCTCGCTTCTCTCGTCGGTGGCGATGCACCTCGGCGGCGATTTCTTCCAGGGGCATCTCCTCATCCAGCGCATGAGCAGCGATCTCGGAGAGCCTGGGCAGGCGCATTTTCTTCAGGATCAGGGTGTCACCCTCGATGAAAAAGAGATTTCACCCACGGTACCGATCCAGTCCACGGCTGGGGGTGGCAGAGTGAGGCTGCCATTGACCACTTTCACTGCTTCCATCGCGATTTGCTCCTTCATCACAGCGCACTCCAAGGAACCTACAGCACCCAGTATAGCATCATAGAGCTGAAAAGGCAAGGACCTCCGGCAACTCCTTTTTCCCTTAGGGCGGCTGCCCACCCGTCACCGGCAGCGTCAGCGGCGCGTTGCTGAGGTCGGTGGCGTGGCGGGGCAGCAGCCGGTAGCCACTTTCGTAGGGAGTATTGCTGGCGTATTGGCTCGCCACGCCCACCGCCGACCAGAACTCACCCACATGGATGAAGGGGCGGCGGAACCCCGTGCTGTCTCTGACGTACACCCGGGCCTCACCGCTGCCGTCGTCCAGGTAAAAGCTCTGGCCGCTGAAGCGCACGGCAGGAGCGATCACCTGCACCAGCAGCCCCTCGTGGGCTTCGTTCACCTCGCCGCTGCGCACGAGCCGCGGCGGCACGGGCTTGCCCGCAGCGGTGCGGTACATGTCTTCCGGGCGAGAGACCCTGACCTCCAACTCGCCGTGGTAGTCGGTCAGCCGCCCGCTGATGCGCAGCCAGTCCCCTTCGGCCAGCGGTGGATAGTCTCCGCGGTTCAGGTAGACGAGGATGCCACCGGTGTGATCCTGAATGTAGATGGAGCGACCGAAGAGCGGCGGCGGCACGGTCACCTGGCCTTCCAGGGTGAGCCACGTCTTGACGGGATAGGTGCGGGCCGTCTCGATGGACAGGTGAATGGGGGTATCCACGCCGGGCTTGCCGGGGCGCGGCGTGGGGGTGGGAGCGGAGGTCGGCGTGGCCGTGGGCGTTGCCGTCGGCGGGGGCGGCCGGTTGGAGCCTCCGGGGGAAGGCGGGTAATCGGTCGTCCAGATGCCGTGGCCATCCACCGTGCGGCTCCAGGCGATGTCCCAACCCGGCGATGCCCCGTAGACGAAAGCGTCCAGCAGCAGGCCATCAGGCCCCAGCAGCCGTGCGGTGTCGCCATCGTTGTTCAGCGCCAGGCCCGTGTCGCGGCGGTAGAAAACGAGGAAGCCGCCGGGCTCGATGATCGTTGCCGCCGGGATGACGTAAGGGGCGCTGCCTGCTTCGGCTTCGTCGTCGAGCAGGAAGCCGCCCAGGTCTACCGTCTGGCCGCTGCCGTTGAACACCTCGATCCACTCGTCGTCAGCGTCGGCTGTGCCGTCGCCGTCCCAGTCCACGTCCCGCGGTGCGGGCAAGAACTCGTTCAACATCACGCCCAGGGGATAAGGCGTGGCCGTGGGCGTAGACGTGGGGGTGGGCGTCGGCGTGGCCGGCTGATTGGGGCGACCGGGCGACGGCGGGTAGTCCAGCGTCCACTGGCCGCCGCCGTCGGTGGTGCGGCCCCAGGAGCCGTCGCGGACAACGGTGTCGTAGGTGAAGCTGTCGAGCAGCGCGCCGTCGGGCCCCAACAGCCGCACGTCGTCGCCGTCGTTGTTCAGCGCCAGCCGGGTGTCGCGGCGGAAGAAGACGAGGAAGCCGCCCGGCTCGATGACCGTTCCCGCCGGGATGACGTAAGGGGCGCTGCCTGCTTCGGCTTCGTCGTCGAGCAGGAAGCCGCCCAGGTCTACCGTCTGGCCGCTGCCGTTGAACACCTCGATCCACTCGTCGTCAGCGTCGGCTGTGCCGTCGCCGTCCCAGTCCACGTCCCGCGGTGCGGGCAAGAACTCGTTCAACATCACGCCCAAGGGGTAAGGTGTGGAGGTTGGTGTGGCGGTGGGAGTGGGGGTGACGGTCGCCGTGGGCGTCGGCGTGGCCGGCTGATTGGAGCGACCGGGCGACGGCGGGTAGTCCAGCGTCCACTCACCAGTGCCGTCGGCGGTGCGGCTCCAGGAGCCGTCGCGGACAACGGTGTCGTAGGTGAAGCTGTCGAGCAGCGCGCCG
>JACNHM010000412.1:5623-7867 GCA_014383605.1 Chloroflexota bacterium | reverse complement strand
AGATGACTGTAGTCAATGTCCAAAACCTGACCCGCGGACAGATGCTAGTCCAGGCAGGACGAGTGGCAGACACCTTCTGGACTCGGCTGCGGGGCCTCATGGGCAGCAAACCGCTGGCGCCGGGGGAGGGTCTGCTCGTCGTGCCCTGCAAGTCCATTCACACGCACTTCATGGGCTTTCCCCTTGATGTGCTCTACGTGAGTGCGGCGCAGGAAGTGATAGACATGGAACAGGCTCTGCCTCCCTGGCGCTTTGGCCGGTTGCACCGCCGCGCTCGTTTCGTCATCGAGCTTCCCTCCGGCACGATAGCCCATACTGGTACCCAGTTGGGTGATCATCTGCAGGTACAGGGCTACGAGTTCTGAAGGTCCCTCAAGCCTTGGGTGAACATCCCCGGATAACAGCGGAAGCATCCTGCTCTTTAGCTCTTTACGCAGACCACAGATTGTCACAAGGAGACCGTTCTCGGAACGGTCTTTTTGTTTTGCCGCAAATGGAGCATTCCGCTGTGGAAAATGAGGGTTTTCACCGATAGACGAGACTGATCGAATCCTGTAAACTGAGGACAGAATGGAGACTGGGTGAGGTCGCCATAGCAGCAGGAGTTTCAACAGCAGGGTCTCGGCCGATGGCGGTCGGCCGAGACCGGCGCAGTGGGGAACGGGTCAGTACCCTCTGCGCGCGTCAGGGCGATCATGGCGACGTGAAGTGGCCTCGGCCGGTGGGGGCCGACCGAGGTTTGCGCATTTGGGGCACGGGTCAGTACCCTCTGCGCGCGTCAGGGCGACGTGAAGTGGCCTCGGCCGGTGGGGGCCGACCGAGGCCTGCGCACTCGGGGCACGGGTCAGTACCCTCTGTGCACTTCGAATTATAACATAAATCCGGCGGAGAGTCAAATGCGCCAAGTTGGAGACGTGCGCAGCGGTAGACCAGGGAGTACGAGGAGACCCTTGCCCCCACCCACCACCACAGCAAAATCCATGAGCCCCCTATGGACTTATGTCCAGACAACATCACAACACCGCAGCCAAAGGGAAACTCATGAAGCGAAACATGTTGATCAAAGCCATTGTTTTGGCTACAAGTTTGATCGTTGGGCAGGCTCTGAGCCTGTCGGTCTTGTCCGTGACGAGCTCTGCCGAAGAACTCGTCTTGAGTAGCGCCCCCGCGCTGACCACGAACACCTCCACCTCGGCGGGGAGTTCCCCCTGGACACCCCCCGCTCCTTTGTACCGGATCACCATCGAGAGGGATGGCCTGTACGCGCTCGACTACAACACCCTGGATGCCGCCGGGCTGCCGGTGAACAGCATCAATCCCCAGACCTTTCGTCTCTTCTGGATGGGGCAGGAAGTACCCCTCCGGGAACTGGGAGACGGAGACGCCAGCTTCGAGCCCGGGGAGGGCCTGCTCTTCTACGGACAGGCGGTGGATTCGCTCTTCCGAGACGGGGTGTTGCCCACCAACAAGTATACTGGCAACAACACCTTCTTCCTGACCTACGGCGGCGCCAACGGCCTGCGCATGGCCGAAAAGGACGGCTCGCCGGGCGGCGGCCCCCCGGCCGCGTCCTTCCTGCAGACCACGCACGAGGAGCAGAACCGCGAGTACAAGGCCCAATATCCCCCCGAGCACGACGCCGATCACTGGGTCTGGTGGTGGATTGAGCCACCCTCTCGCTCCTACCGCGACTTCACCTTCACGGCCAGCAACGTCGCCAGCGGCTCCTTCACCGGCAAACTTACCGTGGCTATGCTGGGCTTTTACGATGGCTTCCACCACCTCAATCTCTACGTCAACGGCAACCAGGTGCTGAACGGCAGGCCCCGTTGGGGCGGTTATGAAGCCTTCGAGACCACGGCGGATGTGCCGCAAGCCTTCTTCCGGGAGGGAACCAACACCATCAGAGTGGAACTCTCGAGTCTCGGCCGCAACGTCCGTACCGTGGCCTTTTCGCCGAACTTCGCCACCGACCGCACTCTCTTCGCCGGGACCTTGGGCGGCATCTTCAGATCCACCGACGGCGGCGCCAATTGGGGCTATACGAACACGGGCCTCTCCAACCTGGACATCCGGGCCCTGGCCGTATCGCCGAACTTCGCCAACGACCAGACCCTCTTTGCCGGCACCTGGGACGGCGTGTTCCGGTCTACGAACCGTGGCGGCAACTGGAGTGCGGTGAACACCGGCCTCTCCAACCGCGACGTGCGGACCCTGGCCGTGTCGCCGAACTTCGCTGCCGAC
>JACNHM010000412.1:0-5323 GCA_014383605.1 Chloroflexota bacterium | reverse complement strand
CCTGGCCGTGTCGCCGAACGTCGTCGCGGACCAGACGCTCCTCGCCGGCACCTACAGCAACAGCGTTTTCCGGTCCACGAACGGCGGCAGCAACTGGAGCGCGGTGAACATCGCCAACAAGTTCTACGACAAGGGCTACGTCAACTGGCTGGACGTGGGCTATTACCACACCTTCGTGGCCGAAGGGAACGTGCTGGCGTTTGGCAGCGACCCCGGTGGGCTCTACGAGGTCACCGGCTTCACCAGCAGCGACGTCGAGGTCTACGACGTCAGCGACATGACCCACGTGCAGCGCTTCATCAACACCACGGTGGCGGGCGGCACGGTGCGATTCGGCGATGCCAGTGCCAGCCGTTACCTGGCCCTGACGCCTGCGTCGCGCCTGACCCCTCTGGCATTCGAGGAGGTCACCTATCCTGTTTCCCCTTACACACCAGCCGACCTACTGGGTACGGGCAACGGAGCCGACTACATCGTCATCAGCCATGCCGGCTTCTGGCCGCAGGCATTGCGGCTGGCCGCCTACCGGGCGGTGGATTACCGAGTAGCCCTGATAGACGTGCAGCAGATCTACGATCAGTTTAACGGTGGATTGATGTCCGCCGAGTCGATCCACGATTTCCTGGAGTATGCCTACTACCACTGGCAAGCGCCGCGCCCCGCCTTCGTCGTGCTGCTGGGCGATGGCACCTACGACATACGCCAGTACCTCGGCAACAGCGCGCCCACTTACATCCCACCCTTCCTCCATCGGGTCGACGAGATCAATGGGGAGACAGCGGCCGACAACCTCTTCGCGACCCTCGTGGGCGACGACATCATGCCCGACGTGCACATCGGCCGGCTGCCTGCCAACAGCCTGGCCGAAGCGGAGGCCATGATTGACAAGATCGTCGCCTACGAGCTCGGATGTGCCTGCGGCACGTGGGGCCAGCACGTGCTCTTCGTCGCCGATGACCTGGAAGGCGGCGGCGGCAACTTCTACGCCTATTCCAATGAACTCGCCGACGGCTATGCGGACCCGCCGACCAACACCATCAAATACCTGCCGGAATCGTACGCTTCAACCAAGGTGTATCTGGGAGCGCCGCCTGAGGGCAACTGCGACACACCGGCAGCGTGCAGCTACGAGATCACCCAAACACTGAACACCAGCGGGGCGCTGTTGGTAAGCTACATTGGCCATTCCCTCAAGACCGTCTGGGGGGCGGAGGATCGGTTGCTGGACCAGGCGACGTTGGCGACTCTGGAAAGCAATTCCTGCCTGCCCATCATGCTGGCCATGACCTGCGAGACGGGCTTCTTCCACGAGCCGCAACTGGGCTTTTCATCTCTAGCAGAAGCCGCCGTACGGCAGGCTGGTCGCGGGGCAGTGGCCTACTGGGGGTCAGCCGGTGGCGGATTGGCTTCGGGACAGGATTACCTCGAAAAGGGATTCTTTCTGGCGCTCTTTCATGGCGGGGCGGACAGGGTGGGGGTGGCTGTCACCGAAGGCAAGCGGCACCTGGTGGAGAACACGCCGCCGGGCAGGTACGACAACCTGATGCACATGTACACCCTCTTTGGCGACCCGGCGCTCAAGGTGAAAGTGGAAAACAACTGTGTGGGTCTGGATAGCGACTACGACACCGTTCCGGACAGCGTGGAGGTCGGTCCCGACCCGGCCAATCCCCTGGATACGGATGGCGATGGCATCCCCAACTATCTGGACACCGACGACGACAACGACGGCATCTACACCGTCGAAGAGGACATGAACGGGGACGGCAATCCCGCCAATGACGACACCGACGGTGATGGCATTGCCAACTATCTGGACTACGACCCCACAGGTTACCTCTACGATGAGGACACCGGGCAGATCCTGACCGGCGGTTTTGTCACCGTCACCGGCCCTGGTAACATCCACGTGACCGCCGACGGCTCGACCGGCTACTATCAGTTCTTCTCCGACGGTACGCCTGGTACCTACACGATGGCCGTGACGCCACCGCCAGGATACGTGCCCAGCACCGCTTGTCTGCCCCAGGATCCGCCGCCCTTCGATCCCACTGGGGGGGCGAATCCGATCATCTTGGGCAGCGGTGAGAACGGGTCCACAGGCTTCCTGAGCTCCAACGCCTGTACTGCTTTCTACTACACCTTGGATCTGGCAGCCGGCGATCCCTTCATCGTCAACAACAACTTCCCCTTCAGGCTCGCCAACGACGGCGTCATCGGAGATTTCGTGTGGTGGGACGTCAACGGGAACGGCCGGCAAGACCCCGGCGAGCCAGGCATCCCCGGTGTGGACGTTGTGTTATCAGACAGTGTGCTTTCTAGCACCGACGTCAGCGGCCTGTACACCTTCGCCGACGTGCCATCGGGCATGCACAGTCTCAAGATCAGCGACGACGAGTTGCAGCCGGGTGGCACACTGTACAACTGGTTCGCCAGCCCGCGGGGCGGCGCCTCTGAAGATGTGGACTCGGACGGCGACGAGACCACCCACGACGCCACCGTCATTCTGGAGCCGGGCGAGGTCGCCATCACCACCGACTTCGGCTTCGACATTCCCTCAAGCTATGTGCTCACCCAGGAGTTGAACACACAGGAGCCAGTATCCCTCGAGAGCGAGTCCAGTTTCACGATCCACATCGCCAACAGCGGCTCGACGACCATCTCCACCCTGCCCCTGCGGTATGTCTACAGTACCACGCACCTGAGCTACGGGAGTGCCATCCCCGCCCCGGACAACAACCTGGACGACGGGATGATTGACTGGAGCGATCTCACCGACAGCTTTGGCCAGGACCTGGCGCCGGGGGCCGGTTTCACGGTCATCGTCACTTTTAAGGCCATCGCCGACACTACGGACTTGCCAGACCACGAGACGGTGAACACGGCCCTGGTAGATAGCGCCTGGGCAGATCCTGACGGTTTTGGCCCCTTAGAGGCTTTGGAGGAACTGCCGGGGCAAGAGACCAGCGAGGGGGTGGAGATCAACCTTCCCACGGGACTGACCCTGGCAGCCCTCAGTGGTGTGGCGCGGCCCGATGGTGTGCTGATCGCCTGGGAGACGGCCAGCGAGTTGCACATCGTTGGCTTCAACGTACTGCGCAGGGAAGCGGGCGGTGAATTGCAGGTGGTGAACGACGAATTCATCTTCGCCGCCTGCGCCGGGGCCAGCGGGGGCGCGGCCTACGCTTATCAGGACAAACAGACGGTCTCCGGAACCACGTACGAGTACGTGCTGGAGATGGTCAAGAGCGACGGCAGCGTGCAACAGTCCGGGCCAGCTTGGGTCACCGTTGCTTGGTGGACTCTGCTGCCTCTGGTAATGGAGGGATAGTCTGATGACGCAGACCTGGTTCTCGAACGACATTGCCCACGGACAAAGGAACACGCCGAGTAGATGGAAATGCCTGATGGCCGCCCTGTTCGCCGGCGCCCTGGCTCTGACCGTCCCGCTGTCCGGACTGGCCCGGGGAACGGGGGAGACGGGCGTCTCAGGCCCGCGCCTCTTGCCCCCTATGGATCCCTCCCCCAGGGCCTATCTGCCAGGCCGAATCCTCGTCAAGTTCTCGACCCAGGCTCAACTCGGCGGCCAGAGCGTGATGGACGATATGGGCCTGCAGACCCTCGACCATCTCCAGGCGCTTGACGTTCATGTCCTTAGCGTCACACCTGGCACTGAACTCGACGCCGCGGCGCGTCTTGCCGCCCATCCTGCCGTCGCCTACGCCGAGCCAGATTACCTGGTGTATGCCCTGACAACGCCCAACGACCCCTACTACAGCGGCTATCAATGGAACCTGGCTCACATCAACGCTGACGAGGCCTGGGACACGACCACCGGCAGCAGCGACATCACCATCGCCATCGTGGATACGGGCGTGGATCTGGTCCATCCTGACCTGGCCGACAAGACCGTCGCCGGCTACGATTTTGTGAACGGTGACAGCGACGCCAGTGACGACCACGGGCACGGAACCCACGTCGCCAGCATCGCCGCGGCGACCTCCAACAACGGCAGAGGGCTGGCCGGCGTCTCCTGGGGCGCCAGGATCATGCCCGTCAAGGTGCTCGGCGCCGACGGCGGCGGCCTGGTGAGCAGCGTCGCCAACGGCATATGCTGGGCCGCCGACCATGGCGCCGACGTCTTGAATCTCAGTCTCGGAGGCCCCGCGGCGGCGACCCTCCAGAGCGCCGTGGACTACGCCTACAACGCCGGCGTCCTGGTGGTGGCTGCGGCCGGCAACAATTACGAGGAAGGCAATCCCCCCATCTATCCGGCCGCCTGCGATCACGTGCTGGCGGTCGCCGCCACCAATAACCTCGACGGCCATGCCTCCTACTCCAGCAGCGGGAGCTACGTGGACGTGGCGGCGCCCGGTGGGGACCCCAGCGGCAGCGGCGACAGCGACCCCACCCACTGGATCATTGGCGCCTACTGGCGCGGCAAGGCTTGCGACTACGCCTGGTCCGCCGGCACCAGCCAGGCTGCCCCGCACGTGGCCGGGTTGGCGGCCCTGCTCCTCTCCGTTGACGGCGACCTGACCCACGACGAACTGGAAGCGTCGATACGCGACACAGCCGTGGATGTCGGCACGCCAGGTTGGGACGAGTTCAGCGGAGATGGCCGTATTGACGCCCAGGCGGCCTTAGCCACCGCCAGCCCCCAGATCTCCTCCAGCTACACCCTCACCAAGCGGCTGCACACCGCGGAACCGGTGCGGGTGAGCGACCCCCTCGGCTTCACCATCCGCATCACCAACACCGGCGACAGTTGGATCGGCGTCCTGCCCCTGCGGGACGTCTACAGCACCACCTACCTGAGCTACGTAAGCGCCATCCCCCCCTCGAATGATAACGTGGACGACGGGGTGGTGGACTGGAGCGACCTCACGGCCAGCCTGGGCCAGGACCTGGCGCCGGGCGCCAGTGTCACGGTGGTCGTCAACTTCAAGGCCAAAACAGATACGACGGGGCTACCGGATGACAGGACGGTGAACACGGCCATCGTGCACGACGCGCTGGCCGACCTCGATGGTATTGGCCCGCTGGGGGCCGAGCAGGCGCTCCCCGCGCAGCAAGACAGCGACAGCGTGAAAATCACCTTTCCCACGGGGCTGATGCTGGCCAGCCTGGCCGGCGTGGCGCAGCCAGGAGGCGTGCTGCTGACCTGGGAAACGGCCAGTGAGCTGGACCTGCTGGGCTTCCGCCTGCTGCGCCGTCCCTCGACAAGCTTGGGACACGACGAGGCTGGTGGGGAGTTCGAAGTGGTGAACGAGGCGCTGATCTTCGCCCAGGTTGCCGGGGCCAACCTGGGCGCGACGTACGC
>JACNHM010000408.1 GCA_014383605.1 Chloroflexota bacterium | reverse complement strand
AACGACCTCTGGCTGGGCAACGCTCTGCAGGAGCGGCTGTGGGCGGCGCTGAAAGCGGAGGACATCACCGCCGAACGGGAAGTAGAGGTGGAGGAGGGGGCGGCGGCGTACGGTGCCGATTTCGCCATCCCCTGCGCCCAGGGCGAGGTGGTGATCCTTTGCGGCGAACCGACATCAGGAGAGCCAGCGCCCGCCCTGCGAGAGCAGGGAAGCGGCTACGGCCTCGCCGTGCAGCGTGTCGTACTGCGCTTCGCTGCTCAGGCCATAGCCGAAGCGCTGTCAGATTGCGTAGCCGCCATCGCCGAGGCGGTCGCCCACCTGGGCGGACTGGCGAATCGTGAAGCGTAAAACGTGAAACGTGACAGGGAGAGGTCAGATGAGCTACGAGGAGTGGGCGAAGTCGGTCCCGGAGGAGATTACGGGTGATTCGCAGTGGAAGATGGAAGCATACCGCTTGGGATTGTTTGTCTCAGACATAGGCTGGCATGATGTGACGAAGCTGACACAGGATAGACGCACGCTCCGTTTGTCGGATCAGCTTTATCGAGCCTTGGGCTCCATCAGTGCCAATCTCGCTGAAGGCTATTCTCGTGGAACGGGTAGAGACCGCGCTCGTTTCTACGAATACGCCCTTGGTTCGGCCAGGGAGAGCCGTGACTGGTACTACAAAGGCAGACACATTCTGGGGCAGGCCGTCACCCAACATCGCATGCATCTGCTCACTCAAATTATCCGTCTGCTCCTGACCATGATCCCGCAGCAACGCGGGCACAACCTGCGTGAGCAAGGAGTCCCTTATCAGACTGGTTCGAACGTTACTCGATCAGAACCATCCGTCAATAGGGAGATATTGGATGGTTTGCTCCAAACTGTTCCTCTTTCCTGATCACATCCCACGCGTTTTCACGTTTCACGCATCACGTTTCACGCCTCACGTTTCACGCATCACGTTTCACGGAGCACGTTTCACGCATCACGTTTCACGCATCACGTTTCACGCATCACGCTTTACGGAGCACAACCCATGCCCCAACCCTCGCATCTGAGCACCGACCCCTTCTTCTTCGACGGCGGCCCCGTGGGCGTTCTGCTCATCCACGGCTTCACCGGCGCGCCGCCGGAGATGCGGCCCCTGGGCGAGGTCCTGGCCGCCCGCGGCCTGACCGTCGCCGGCGTCAGGCTGCCGGGACATGGCACGACGCCGGAGGAGCTGGCGCGCACCACCCGTGCCGAGTGGATCGCCGCCTGTGAGACGGAGCTGGCGAAGCTGCGCTCCTGCTGCCAGACGCTCTTCGTGGGCGGGCTTTCGCTGGGAGCATTGTTGGCCCTGTGGCTGGGCGCGCAGCACGATGACCTGGCGGGGTTGATCCTGCTGGCGCCGGCGGTCAAGGTGCGGGACTGGCGGATGCGTTTCACTCCCATCGCCAAACACTTCATCAGCTACGTTCCCGTGGATCACACCGCGGATAGTGATCTAGACGACCCCGACGCGCTCGACCACGTCTGGTGCTACGACACGCGGCCCGTGGCCGCCGCCGCCGAGGTGTACGCACTGCAGCAGCGGGTGCGCCGGCTGTTGCCCCTGGTCACGCAACCGGCGCTGATCGTCCAAGGGAAGCGCGATGGCAGCCTTCCACCGGAGGCGGCGCAGATCACCTACGACCGCATCGGCTCGACGGACAAGACGCTGATCTGGCTGGAGCACTCGGGGCACAACGTGCTGATTGATGGCCAGCGGGAGAGGGTGTGGGAGGAGAGCGCGGCCTGGATTCAGGCGCGCTCAGGCTAAAGCGTAAAACGTGATGCGTATGGTCGCGTTTTACGTTTTACGTTTCATGTTTCACGCACCACGGTTCAGTAATCCCTTGACAGCAGATGCCGGTTGCCGATGTGCACGCGAGTCAGCCCCGCGGCGCGGGCGGCTGACGGCGCTGACCAACGCCGCCTTCCCACCCAAGATGCCCTCGTCCATCGTCAGCGAGATTCTGCGCGGCGGAGCAGAGAAGGTGGCCGAAGCAGGAGGCGTCATCGCCGGCGGTCATACCATTGACGACGAGGAGCCCAAGTACGGCCTGGCCGTGCTCGGCTTCGTGCATCCAGCGCGGGTGGCAACCAAGGCGGGGGCGCGGCCAGGAGACAAGCTCGTGCTCAACAAGCCGCTGGGCGTGGGCATCATCACCACGGCGGCCAAGGGAGACGCGGCCGAGTCGGAGCATCTGCAAGCGGCAGTGGAGAGCATGGTGCGACTCAACCGGCGCGCGGCGCGGCTGATGCAGGTTGCTGGCTTCCACGCCGCCACCGACATCACCGGCCTTGCCTTAACCGACCGCGTGCTCATCGTGCAGGAAGGCACGCCGGGGGCGCTCTATCGCCGGCCGACGAGCGACTTCGTGGCCCGTTTCCTGAGGCTCAGCCAAAGCGAACAAAGTTCAAGAGTTCGTCCAGTTGGCAGGTGGCCAGGCCGATGACGTGGTCGCCGCCGCCGTAGTAGACGTAGACGGCGCCTTCCACCACCGGATTGGCGTTGGAGAAGACCACGTTGGGCACATCGCCGCGCAGCTCCCACAGCTCCTCCGGCCAGAAGATGGCCCTCCTTGGACGGCGTATCACCTTGCTTGGATCATCCAGATCCACCAGGCACACGCCGAACTTGTAAACGTGATCCTCGTTGTAGCCGTGGTTGATCAGCAGCCAGCCCTGCTCGGTCTCGATAGGCACGCCGTTGCTGCCCACGCTCTTGTGATCCCAGGCATCGGGATCGTCGTCACGGGGACCATAGATGGGTGCCATGTCCTCTTCGCGCCAGGTGAGCAGGTCGTCCGAGTAGGCCAGCCAGACCTGGGGCCAGCGGCGGTGCAGCGCGGCGTAGCGGTCGCCGATCTGGCGCGGGAACAGCACGTGGTCTTTGTTGTCCTCGCCGCGCACAATCGGCCCCAGCCGCTCCCAGGTGATCAGGTTCGTGCTGCGGGCGATCATGGGCAGGATACCGCCGCCGAGGTGGGTCGGTTCGCCCTGACCATGGAACTCGCGGCCGTAGGCGGTGTAGGTCATGTAGAACACGCCGTCGAGCTCGACGACGCGCGGGTCCTCGACGCCGCGCGAGTCGCTGCCGTCCACCGGCTCCAGCACCGGCCGGCGCAAGCGGTTCCAGTACACCCCATCCTCGCTGACGGCATAGCCGATGCGGCTGACCCAATCCAGCCCCTGCGCCCGGTAGTGCATGTGGAACAGGCCATTGTGGCAAATGACCGACGGATTAAAAACGTTGTAGCACTCCCAATCCGACGCTGGATCTGGGAGCATGACCGGATTCACCGCGTACCGTTCAAGTTTCATCTCTCCTCCAATACCCAATACCTGATATCTCAGAGAGGCGGCCGCGCCCTCTCCAAACACAGACCCACCAAATCGTCAATCCGCGCCGTGCCGACGCACATGACCGTGTCTGCCCCGCCCCAGTATATCTTGACCGTGCCATCCCCTTCTGGGATCGCCCCGCAGGTAAACACGACGTTAGGGACGTACCCTGTTACCTCCCAGGGGTCTTCCGGTTGCAGGATCCACTCGTCCGAGACGCCGATGATCCTGCCCGGGTCCTCGAGGTCGTGCAGCGCGACCCCAAGGCGGTAGACCGAACCGGCCATGGTGGGAAAGACGCCGTGGTAGATGTGCAGCCAACCGTGCTCGGTCTCAAAGGGCGTGGCCCCGGGGCCGATCTTCATCTCGTCCCAGTGATATTGCACGGGTTTCATCACCAGCCGCGAGTCCCCCCAGTGTACCAGGTCGGGCGAGTAGGAGAGCCAGATGGACCAGGGGGAGATCTCGGAATGAGGGCGGTCCAGCCGGGCGTAGCGGCCGTTGAACTTGCGCGGAAACAGCACCACGTTGCGATAATCGGCCTGGGTGATCAGCGCAATGCGTTCCACTGACGCGAAATCCCTGGTTTGAGCCAGTCCGATGCGCACGCCGTGCCTTGAGTAGGCGCTGTAGGTGATGAGATAGCGCCCCTCCCTCGCCTCCCTCGCCTCCATGGCGCAGATGCGGGGGTCTTCGACGCCGTATTCCTCGTAGGCCGCAAAAACCCCTTCAGTGGCAGGCACCATGAACGGCTCCGGCTGCACCCGGAAGTGAAAGCCGTCGTCGCTCTCCGCCAGGCCCAGGATAGAGCGGCCGTTGCGCCGGTGGGAGCGAAAGAGCATGATGTAGCGGCCATCGTGCTTGACCATGCCCGCGTTGTGGACCGTCGCCACGGGGTAGGGCACGTCGTCCTTGGTGAGGATGGGGTTGCCTTTGAATCGCGTGACCAGGGCTTCGGCCATGCACATTTCTCCTGAGTGAAAGCTCAACTGCTGGCGCCGGCGTAGTAGCGCAGGGCAAAGCGCCAGAAGGCAGAGGCCAGCACAAAAACGATCGCCGCCAGCACGATGGCGACGAGGGCCAGCCACCAGTCCAGCCGGCCCAGCAAGGCCTGAGCCGGGAAGGTGGTCAGAAAGGCCACGGGGATGACCACCGTCAGCGCCGCCTGCACCCAACCTCGATAAAAGCTGACGGGGAACCGCCCTGTCTCCAAGAGACCCATCACGATGGCATCCACCCGCCTGATGTTGACCAGCCAGATGGTAGTGGTCTGCACGATGAGGTTGAAGCCGTAGAGCAGGACCATCGCCGCCAGGCAAAGCACGACGAACAGCCCGATCTGGCCAACGCTGGGCGCATAGTCCAGGCGGTAGAGAGCGTAAACCACCAGCCCCAGGCCCAGAATCGGGTCGCCCCAGTTGTAGACGCCCACGTGGCGCAGGCTGACCAGGAACTGGCTGTCCACCGGTTTGGTGAGGATGTAGTCCAGCGTACCCATCTGCACGTACTCGGACATGCGCGAAAGGTTCGGCTCCAGGAGCACCTGCCGGTAGCCGTTCATGGCAAAGAAAAGCCCCATCACGATGAGTAGCTCGTAGTAGTTCCAGCCGGCGATGGACTCGGCGTGAAAGAAGTAGACCCGCACGCTGAGCGCCGCCCAGGTCAACCAGAAGAGGCTGAGCCCGATGTTGGCCCAGAAGTTGAGCCGGTACTCCATCTCGCTGATGAGCGTATTCTTGTAGAAGATAGTCAGTAACCGTCCGTAGTTGCGCATTTTGCTCGTCAATCGTGATTCGTGTTTCGTGTTTCGTTGCCTTCTCACGCTCCGACGGCCTCGTAACGCCGCAGCCCTATTCGCCACAAAACCCGATACACTATCAAAAAGAACAGGGTCCAACCGCCGGCCACGGCAAAGCCGAAGCCGATTTCGGACCAGGTGAGCTGACCCATGAGGATCTCCACCGGGAACCCCAACGTGCTGCGGAAGGGAAGCAAGTGAGCGACCTGGCGATAGCCAGCCGGGAAGAGCGCCAACGGTGCGATCCAACCGGAGAGAAACTGTCCCGCACCATACCACAGGCTGTAGAGGTTGCGAACCTGCGTGGACCAGAAAGCCAGCACACCGAAAGCTGAACTCATCAGCATGTTGAGCGCGAAACCAAAGACCACGCTCAGGATCACGGCCACCAAACGGGCCAGGGTGAGAGGGTAACTGATCGTCGGCAGCAGCCAGGCAGCCACGGCCACAGCCGGGACGACGATCATCAGAACAAAGAGCTTCCAGCCCAGTTGGTCGCAAAGGTAGTGGTGAAAGGGGTCCAGGGGCTTGAGCAACTTGACAGAGAGCTTCCCGGTGCGGATGTCCTCGTCCCAGGCCCAGAGGATCCAGGCAGTGCTCAGGTGATTGACCATCGCCACGCCGACGTAGTACGAGACGAAGTCGCCCCGGTTCCAGCCGGCGGCTGGGCCGACCTCGTCCACGACGGCCAGCCATACGGCCATCATCACCAGCGGGAAAAAGAAGGTGAGGATCCAGATCAGAATCTGGCCCCGATATTCCAGTGCCGTGGCCCAGGCGACCTTGACCAACGCCCGGTAGACGCGCGCCAGGGCGCGTCCTGAACTCCGTCGAGGGGTCCGTCCTGAGCCATGCTCTGAGGAACGAAGAAGTGGTGAGGGGTCACGCATGATCCCCTCCCCGGCGGAAGACCTCGCGGATGATCTCCTCGACCGGCGGCTCCTCAATGGTCACGTCGGCAACCGGTAGCTGGGCCAGCGCCTGGGCGGCGGCGTCTCGGGTGCCGCCCCGGGGCACGCGTAAGCTCACTTTCAGTCCCTCGGCGGACTCGATCTCGCCCAACGCAACCAAATCGGCGGCGTCAACTGGTCTCTCCAATGTCAGTCGGAGCAACTTGTAGGGCGCCGTCTGCTCGACGAGGGCCTGCAGGTCGCCATCGTACACCAGCTTGCCCTGCTCGATGACCAGGATGCGGCTGGCCAGCGCGGTCACGTCGGCCATATAGTGGCTGGTCAACAGCACCGTGGCCTCGTAGCGCCGGTTGTAGGCCCGGATGAAGTCGCGGATGATGGCCTGCGCGGTCACGTCCAGGCCCAGGGTTGGCTCGTCCAGAAAGAGCACCCGCGGCCGGTGCAGCAGTGAGGCCGCCAGTTCACAACGCATCCGCTCCCCCAGGCTCAGCTTGCGCACCTGCTTGGTGAGCAGCGGCTCCAAGTCGAGCAGGGCCACCAACTCGTCCAGCGTCTCCCTGAACTGGCTCTCCGGCACGTCGTAGATGGCCTGGTTGACCAGGAAGGTCTCCATGGCCGGCAGGTCCCACAGCAGTTGGTTGCGCTGGCCCATGACCAGCGTGAACTGCTTGAGGTAGTCCCGCTCCCGCTTGTGTGGTGTGAACCCCAGGACAGTGGCGCCGCCGTCGGTGGGGTAGAGCAGCCCGGAGAGGCATTTGAGCGTGGTCGTCTTGCCCGCTCCGTTCGGCCCCAAAAAGCCGACGATCTCACCCCGTTCGATGTCGAAGGAGATGCCGTCCACCGCCTTGACCGTCTCGTACTGACGGCGGAACAGGCTGCGCAGGGAGCCGCGCAGACCAGCTTCCTTGTGATGCACGCGATAGTATTTGACCAGGCTGTTTACGTGAACGGTCATCTCTTTTCAATCGCTTTAGCCCATTGTTCTCTTGACAGAACAAGATCGAAACGGGTGTGAGCCTTGCCACCTTGCAGTTGCTCCACCCGCGTCTCTACTTGATATCCGACCTTCTGAAAAGCCCTCAGACTGGCGGGGTTGTGGTTGCCGATGTCGCATCCAAAGACGAAATCCGCGTTCTCCCTCTCAAAGGCGAATTGCGTCAGCAGGTGGATGACTTGTGTTCCGAGGCCACGTCCCCACCACTCCTTTTCACCGATCATCAGGTCAATTCGCCGGCAGTCAGCCCCTGGATGCTTCTCGAGAATCCTCTGCAGATTCATCTGCTGAAGCCAGCAATCGCCAATGGGTTTGCTCTCAACCTCGATGATGAAACAGAGCGCCTTCTGTAAGATACCACGGTAGATCTGCTGGATCTGATCGAGGGTGTACGCGCTGACATCATCGCCTTCAGCAAAGTAGAGAACATCTGGGTTGCTATTCCACTTCAACAGAATGTCCCAGTCGTCCTCAGTCATTGGGCGGAGAGTGACCTTTTCTCCACAAAGAGTGATCTCATGTTTTCTTAGCTTCACGAATGCTTCCTGTTTATCACCGCCTGGCCAAGGTCAGGCTGGCTCAGGTGCAACGCACTTCGGTTGTGGAATCAAGCTGTTCTGAAGCGCGATTCGGTCAAGCAAACGGTCGAATATGAGGCGGATCAAGTGCGTTGCACCTTGTGTTGTGGTCTCTTTTCGGCTACTCATTGGCTGCAAACGTCTCACCTGCCTCTAGAGTGAATGCTGTCTCTGTGCCGTCTGGGGCGCGATAGGTGACAAAGAGAGTCGCCGGGCCGCTGGTGTGAGTCACGGTGACGCCGGTGTGCGTGGCGCGGACGGTGATG
>JACNHM010000427.1 GCA_014383605.1 Chloroflexota bacterium | reverse complement strand
TGTGCACGACTGATTTGCTCCAGGACTTCGCGCTCTTTGGCAGTGAGCGGACGCAACGGATCTCTTTGTCGACGGGTCATTGCCAGACTCCTTCGAATCAGGATGCTTGGGACTGTGCCCGTCATTATACACCATTTTGCTCCAAATCCAAATGGCAATGGTCATGACAAGTGACCCACTAGTAGCGGTAGTGTACCTGCCAGAGTACTCATCTCTGGTATCGGGTGGGAGTGCGATGGGAGGCTCACATGGCTAGTGTTCTTGGGGAAATACTTGAATGGGCTACCAGTCTTCAATACTGGGAACAAGCTGCTTTGCACAAGGTGCTCAGAGGCAAGCCGTTCACCGAAGACGACTACCAGGAATTGCTAACATACTTGCTCGAAGATGCCGGCTTGATAGATTCGGGTGGTCAGCGACCAGTATTGGGCTTTGCCCAGAGATCCACAGAAGCAGACCAACGCCCAATACGCTTGGTAGCAATATCGGATCTGCAGAACATCAATGCACTTGTGGAGAAACAAACTCTCACCTTTTCACCTAACCTTACAGCAGTGTCTGGGCGCAACGGATCTGGTAAGTCTGGGTATGCCAGGGTCTTGGGATGTGTCGGCTTCACGCGTGGAGATCGGGATGTGTTGCCCGATGTCACGAGATCGGACTGTGACAACCTTGTCTTGTCGGCTGTTATTGAAGTTGCCGATGGTTCTTCGACTAGAAAGATCTACTACGAAGTTGGCACGCCCTGCCCGGACTTGTCCTCAGTTTATGTTTTCGACAGCACAAGCGTTCGTGTTCATCTGAATGAATCGAATACTTTAGGTGTAATGGAAGGGCCAAGTCATGCTCGGTAGTAGGGTTACCTGCTTCGCCAATGCCCACGGCGACTCCGACGCCTACTCCCACGCCCACCCCAACGCCAACCGCTACACCCATAGCGACCGCAGCGATAGTGGAAGCGTACTACCCCATTATGCTGATCGTGATACGAGGGGTGATGCGCCGGACTCTCGAACTTGTTCGGGGCGGGGCCCGCATCCCCAACAAGTTGGGGACTCCGTCGTCCTGTGCCTCACGTCAAAATCACTTTGATGAAGGTGTGCCTGCCGCTTGTGCTCAGGAGCGCTTGAAGGGAGAGGGATAATTCTTATCATCAGCATGATACAAATCATACCCGTCGAGCATCAGGCGGGGTAAACTTTGACAAAACGGCCAATGTGGGGTACCCTACGACGGTGCCTTGCAGGGGCCGTTCACGCGCAGCGGGAGGGTCGTCAGGCCGCTGTCCCGATACGAAGGAGCGAGAGGAAGAATGCCGCAATACAGCGAAACGGTTATTGACCACTTCATGAACCCCCGCAATGTGGGGGTGATCGAAAACGCCGATGGTGTGGGGCATGAGGGCAATCCCACCTGTGGCGATTCGATGGAGATTTTCATCAGGGTCGCCAATGTCAATGGGACGGAGCGGATCACGGATATCCGCTTCCGCACCTTCGGCTGCGGGGCAGCCATTGCCAGCAGTTCCATCGCCACGGAGATGGTCAAGGGCAAATCTCTGGAGGAGGCCGAGCGGCTGAGCGACGGGGAGATCGTCGAGGCCCTGGGCGGGCTGCCGCCGCTGAAGGTGCACTGCTCGCTGCTGGCCACCGGTGCCTTGAAGAAGGCCATTGAAGATTACCGGCGGAAGCAGGTCGCGGCGGCGGATTCCTGAGGTATGAACTTGCCACGTCGTTCGTTTTGGTGTAGAATAGCGTTGTGTTTGTCTCCCCACATACACTACTTGGCGAAGGGGCAATCGAGAGACGAATGCGACCTCCTGGGCGTGAAACGCAAAACGTGAAACGTGAGCCGAGATCACGTTTTACGCCTCACGTTTCACGTCTTCGCGAAGACGTCCTGTGATCGCAGATCCTGTCTTTTGTGCCGACGCAACGCATTCGATGCCTTGCACTTCCTCACAACGAAAGGCAGGCGACGTGAGCGAAAGCGAAGCCGTCCAGGTTCCGGAGGAGCTGAAGAGCAACGTCTTCCTCTCCGGTGTGGAGTTTCTCTACAACTGGAGCCGCCGCTACTCCATGTGGGCCATCACCTTTGGTCTGGCTTGCTGTGCCATCGAGATGATCGCTGCCGCGGCCAGCAGCAGTTCTCAATATGGCGATTTTCCCGGGACGGCATGCCGAATCGAAGCCGTTTCTGGCATGGTCTCTCCCACTTCGGCTCTGTTTTGGGCGGTTTTACGGGAAACGACCTTGCAAACTGGGTCATATTGAGAATTGCTGCAGGCGAAGGCGGCCAAGAAGAGGTAATGGACGGGAGGGGGAGATGTCGGTCAAGGTGACGTACCACGGCCATGCTTGTTTTGTCATCGAAGGGGGCGGGGCCAGGCTGCTCCTGGATCCCTTTCTGAGCGGCAATCCGCGGGCGGACGTCGGCCCGGACGAGGTGGACGCCGATTACATCCTGGTCTCGCACGCCCACGGCGACCATTTGGGGGACACGGTGGGCATCGCCCGGCGCACGGGGGCCACAGTGATCGCCAACGCCGAGATCGCTCGCTACTGCTCGGCGCAGGGCTTGAATGCCCACGCCATGCACATCGGCGGCGGCTATGGCTTTCCCTTCGGGCGGGTGGCATTGACCATCGCCCATCACGGTTCCAGTTTTCCGGACGGCTCCTACGGCGGCAACCCGGCCGGTTTCCTCATCACCATGGAGGGGCAGACCATCTACTTCGCCGGCGACACCGGGCTGACCTACGACATGAAGCTCGTCGGCGATAAGGGAATTGACCTGGCCATCTTGCCCATTGGCGACAACTACACCATGGGGCCGGACGATGCGCTGCGGGCTGTGGAGTTGCTGCGGCCGCGCCTGGTGGTGCCCATCCACTACGATGCCTTTCCGGTGATACGACAAGACCCGCAGGCTTTCCTGGCCCGCGTGGCGGCGGAAACCGGTGTCGGGGGACAGGTTCTGAAGCCCGGCGACAGCCTGACGTTGGCCTGAACCTGAGAGGAGAAGGGGTGACGGGGAGACAAGGAGAGAGGGGGCGCACCCTTTTCCTTGTCTCCTTGTCTCCTTGTCTCAGAAGCCGGGCCGGGAAGCCCGGCTCGTTGTTTTGCTGGGAGAATGAACGTACGGTGTGTGAGGTGATGACAAGTGATTACGGTGTATCCTAAAGCGGAGATCCTGTTCCCTTCGTCTCTCATTCCGGGGCTGGGGGATCTGCGGGAGAGCAAGTGGCAGAGGTTGGTCAATCGTGTAGCCAAGCTGCCCGAAGTCCATCCGGATAGGCTGGCGTTCATCTTGACGATGATCCGCCTGGATGGGTGTCTCAAATGCTACAACGGCAGCTTCAAGTTCATGCGCGGCTGCGAGCTGTGTGCCCGGCAGACGGTGATGCAGTTCAAGGAGAGCGATGACCACCTGCTGCGCATGTACCGGCGAGCGCGGCGCGACATCGAGAACCACCTGCGGAAGCATGGCTACGCCGGGCTGGCTGAGCCGCCCGGCGTGGAAGAGGTGCTGGAAAAGAGGGCATGAGCACAGGCAAGCGTATCGGCGTCATCGGCGCAGGCATTTCGGGCCTGACCGCAGCCTACGATCTGGCGCAGGCCGGCCACCGTGTGACGATCTACGAAGCCGATGCCCAGGTGGGCGGGCTGTCGGCAGGGTTCAAAGCGCCGCATTGGGACTGGAGCCTGGAGAAGTTCTACCATCACTGGTTCGCCAGCGACAAGTACATGCTGGACTTCATCGAGGAACTGGGGTGGAGCGACCAGGTTCTCTTCCCGCGCCCCTACACGGTCATCTACTGGCAGGGCAAGTTTTTCCCTTTCGACTCGATCTTCAGCAACATCCCGCTGTTCATCCTGCGCCACTTCCCTCTGCTGGACGTGATCCGCTATGGGATAGGCGGCCTCTATCTCCGCTTCCTCTCCCGTCGTTGGGAGCCCCTGGAAGCGGTGACGGCGGATGAGTGGACGCGGCGCTGGTTTGGCTCCCGCGTCCACGCCTTGCAGTGGCGGCCACTGCTGGTCAGCAAGTTCGGCGAGGAGAACGCCCAGGCGGTCAACATGGCCTGGCTCTGGGCCCGTCTGCGCTCCCGCACGACCCGGCTGGGCACCTTCGTGGGTGGGTTCCAGGCCTTTCTGGACAAGCTGGCCGAGCGGCTGCGTTCGCAGGGCGTGGAGATCCGGCTCAACTCGCCGGTGACCCGGATCCGTCGGGTTGCTGAGGGGCCAACGAGCGGACTGGTCGTGGAGACCGCGTCCGACACGGCGGTCTTTGACGCCGTCATCTCGACCAGCTCGCCGGCGGCGATGATCGAGCTGGCCCCCGATCTTCCGGAAGCCTATGCCGCCAGCCTGCGAGCTTTGAAGTCCATGGGCGCGGTGGTGCTGATCCTCAGCCTGAAGCAGCGATTAACGGACTACTACTGGCACAACCTGCCCAAGGAGGCCGGGTTCCCCTTCCTGGCCCTGGTTGAGCACACCAACTACGTCGGGCCAGAGCACTACGGCGGCGATCACATCGTCTACTGCGGCGACTACCTGGACGCGGGGCACGAGTACTTCACCCTGAGCAAAGAGGAACTGCTGGAGCGCTTCTTGCCGGCCCTGAAACGCTTCAACCCGGACTTCGGTCGCGGCTGGGTCAAGGAGACCTGGCTCTGGAAGGCTGCCTATGCGCAGCCGGTGCCGCCAGTGAACCATTCCCAAAACATCCCTGACTTGCGTACACCCGTCTCCGGGCTGTATTTCGCCAGCATGAGCCAGATTTACCCCTGGGATCGGGGCACCAACTACGCGGTGGAGATCGGCCAGCGCGTGGCCGGGATGGCGCATGAGGACTTGAGCACAAGACAGTCGCCCGTGTAGCTGACTCAGGAGGTGTTTTCATGTCTGAGGTGACAGTGACATTGGAATTGCCAAGAGCTTTTGTCCCCCTGACGGGGAAAAGCGAAAAAGACTTGCCACTGGAGTTGAAGAAGCTATTGGCTCTCGAACTCGTTCGACGAGGTACACTTACGTACAGCAGGGCTGCAGAGCTAATCGGAATCAGTCAGGCTGAGTTTGTCCAGTATCTGGCTGAACATGGGGAATCCATCTTTCAGTACACAGAGGACGAACTGAAAGAGGAACTGGCGCTCCGCGATGAGATGGATAAACTGCGCTCACGCGGCACCTGGATTCATCAAGGACTGTACGATCACGTTTTGGATCTGCTGGGCGAGGCTTAGCGAGAATACCTGCCTGCAAGCGAGTATCGGAAACCACAAGAGGCATTGGGTCAGAGGTAGCACTTATTGTTTCGGGCGGATCGTCAGATTCGCCTGCCAAGCCGCTGGATCTGGCGATCCAGCGGGAGCGGCGTGTGAGTGTTGCCCCGATGCCACGAGAGGTTCCGCGGATAGAGAGGCACATATGACAACACAAGCCAACACATACGATCTGATCGTCGTCGGCGCGGGGCCGGGCGGCTACGTGGCTGGCATCCGCGCGGCACAACTCGGCCTGCGCACTGCCGTCGTCGAGCGCGAGGAAGTGGGCGGCGTCTGCCTCAACTGGGGCTGCATCCCCACCAAGTCGCTGCTGCGTAATGCCGAGGTGATCAGTCTGCTGGAGCGGGGCAAAGAATTCGGCTTCACCTTCGATAATCTGCAGGTGGACTTCGCCGTGGCCATCCAGCGCAGCCGCCAGGTCTCGCAGCGGCTGGTGAAAGGCATCCACGGCTTGCTGAAGAAGAACAAGATTGACCTGGTGCAAGGGGAAGGACGGCTGCTGGCCCCCGGCCGCGTGGCCGTGGAGCCGGGCGGCCGGGTTCTGGAATCCCCCAACATCATCCTGGCCACCGGCGCTCGCGCCCGCTCCATCCCCGGCCTGGAGATAGACGGCGAACGCATCATCACCAGCCGCCACGCCCTGGCCCGTGAGGGATGCCCTGAGTCCATCATCATCGTCGGCGCTGGGGCCATCGGCGTGGAGTTCGCTCACCTCTACCACGCCTACGGCGCACAGGTCACGCTGGTGGAGATGTTGCCCGGCGTCTTGCCCCTGGAGGACGAGGAGGTCAGCACGACGCTGGCCCGATCGCTGCAGCGGCGCAAGATCGGCGTGCGCACCAGCACGCGCACCGAGGGCGCGACCGTCACCGACGACGGCGTGGCCGTGCGGGTCAAGAACGTGGATGGCGGCGCGGAGGAGACGCTGACCGCCGAGGTGGTGCTGGTGGCCATCGGCGTGCGGCCCAACAGCGAGAACCTGGGTCTGGAGGCCGCCGGCGTGCCGGTGGATCGGGGCGGCTTCGTGCCCGTGGACGGCTTCATGCGCAGCAACGTGCCGGGCGTCTACGCTATCGGCGACCTGACGGGCAAGCTGCTGCTGGCGCACGTGGCCAGCGCCCAGGGCATCGTCGCTGCCGAACACATCGCCGGCCATCCCACGCAGCCCATCGAGGATTACACCTTCATGCCCCGCTGCACCTACTGCCACCCGCAGGTGGCCAGCCTGGGCCTCACCGAGACGCAGGCGAAGGAGCGAGGACACGAGATCAACGTGGGTCGCTTCCCCTTCATGGCCAACGGCAAAGCGCTGGGCCTGGCCGAGCGGGAGGGCTTCGTCAAGATCATCGGCGATGCGGTCAGCGGCGAGATCCTGGGCGTACACATGATCGGTCCGGAGGTGACGGAGCTGCTGCCAGAGCTTTCGCTGGCCCGCACGCTGGAAGCCACGGCGGAGGAAATCGCCCGCACCGTGCACGCCCACCCGACCCTTTCGGAAGCGATCATGGAAGCCGCCCACGGCGTCGAGGGGCGGCCGATTCACGTGTAGCGAGGAGCAAGAAGCAAGAGGCAAGAGGCAAGAAACAAGAGGCAAAGGGTAAAGGGCAAGAGGGATGAAGGCTCTCAAGACTTTCTGGCAAGCCATAGGCGACCTGTACGAAGAGTTGATGCTTTTCGCTGGCGCGAGCGTGCTGTGGTGGCTGGGCACGCTGCTGGTCATCCCTGGCCCGCCGGTCACGGCTGGACTGCACGCTCTGGCTCACCGCGTCGCCCACGAACAGCGGGTGGAATTCAGCTTCTTCTGGCAGGAAACCCGGAAGCGGTTCGCAAAGAGCTGGCAACTGGCGGCGGTCAACCTGTTGGCTCTGATCGCCGTCGTGGTCAACCTCTTGTTCTACTGGAACATGCAAAACTTCCTGCGCTACGCGGCTTTGGTGTGGGTCTACCTTTTCCTGATGTGGCTGGCGGCGCAGCTTTGCCTGTTCCCGTTGCTGTTCGAAATGGAGGAGCCGCGGCTGTGGTGGCTCCTGCGCAATGCGCTGCTGTTGCCCCTGCTTCGCCCGGGCTACGCTCTGCTGCTGTTGATCCTGCTGCTGGCCGCCACAGTGCTCAGCGTCGTCCTGCCCTTCTTGCTGATCATGGCCTGGCCAGCGCTCGTCGCCCTGGTGGGCGCTCGGGCCACGGTGACGATGGTCGAGGAGGTGACGGCGCGCCAGGCGCAATCGCCGCCCCAGGAGCCCTAGAAAACCGAGCACCGGCGGCTTGCCGTGAGTCCTTCGACTGGGCTCAGGGTGTACCTCGTCGAAGGGGCTGTCGGTGGCAGATGTGATTGTGGAGTGCGGAGTCTCTGGCTTCATTGCTCGCCGGAGACGATGCACTCCAATTAGTTTCAACTAGTTGATGAAAATTGACAGCGGCGGCGACTTGTGCTACAATCGCAGCCAGTGGGCAGCCATGCCAGGACAATGATGCGGAGAGGGAGGAGGCAGTGAACGACGTTCGGCAACATATTCTGAATATCTTGAAGGAGCGCGGGCAGGCCACGGTGGCTGACCTGGCGGCAGCGCTGAAGCGCGCCCCTGTTTCCGTGCGGCACCACCTGGACATCCTGCAGAAGCAGGAACTGATACGCATGGCCGGCGTGCAGCGGCGCAGCAGCCGCGG
>JACNHM010000638.1 GCA_014383605.1 Chloroflexota bacterium | reverse complement strand
CGATGACTTCAATCGCACCGGGACTTCACACATCATCGTCATCAGCGGGTTCAACATCACGATCATCGCCGGCCTGCTGACGCAGACGCTGGGGCGGCTGGTGGGCAAACGGCGCTCCATCTACTTCGTGGTCGCTGGCATCGCCGGCTACACCCTGCTCGTCGGCGCTGACGCCGCGGTGGTGCGGGCGGCGATCATGGGCATCCTCTACGTCATCGCCATCCACCTGGGGCGGCAGAGCACGGCCATCGTTTCCCTGTTCGCCTCCGCCTTCTTGATGACGGCCATCAACCCGCTGACGCTGTGGGACGTGGGCTTTCAGTTCTCGTTCATGGCCACGCTGGGACTGATCCTCTTCACGCCGGCGGCGCAGGGCTGGTTCGAGCGGCTGCTGGGTCGTTTCCTGCCCCAAGAGCAGCTTCGAGTCGTCATTCGTCTACTCAATGATGCGTTGATTGTTACCCTGGCCGCGCAGATTACGACTGCCCCCCTCGTCGTCTACCACTTCGGACGGCTATCGCCCATCTCTCTCCTGACGAACTTCTTGATCCTGCCCATTCAACCCCCCATCATGATCTTCGGAGGACTGGCCACGCTGACCGGCCTGATCTGGCTGCCGCTGGGCCGGCTCATCGCCGCCGTGCCCTGGCTCTTCCTGGCCTACACCGTGGCCGTGGTGGAGTGGACAGCACGCCTGCCCCTGGCCTCGCTGGAGGTGGGGACGCTGGGCCGCTCGCTGGCGCTGATCACCTACGCCCTGCTCTTCGGCGGACTTGGCTTACGTCAACTCTGGCGGAAGCTGGAAGCGGGAACACCACTGCCCTCGCGGCGGGCGGTGGCGCTGGCCGCGGCCGCGGTGATCCCCCTCTGGCTAGGCGCCACGGCGCTGAGCGGCCTGCCCGATGGCCGCCTGCACGTGTGGTTCATCGGCCTGGGGGAAAGCGACGCCGCACTGGTGCAGACGCCGGGCGGCCGCCGCGTGCTCGTGGATGCAGGGCGCGGTGAGGCCGACGTAGTTGGAGCGTTGGGAGCCACGCTGCCCGGCTGGGGGCGCAAGCTCGATCTGCTGGTGCTGACGCAGGCCGACGCCGCACACACCGCGCCGCTGGCCGATCTGCTGGCCCGTTACGGCGTGGCCCAGGCGCTGCTGCCCGAGGGAGTCTCCCTGCCCGGCGTGAGCAGTGCGTCACTGGCGACGGGGACGCGCGTGCAACTCGACGCGGGGGTGCTGCTGGAGGTGATACACGCGCCGGACAGAGGCAGCACACCAGACAACGCCGTCCTGCGGCTCAGCATGGGCGAGCTGCGGCTGCTGCTGCCCTCGGAGATCGAACAGGAGACGCAGGCGACGCTGCTGGCTGGCGGCACAGATCTGACGGCGACGGCGCTGAAGACACCTCACGCCGGCACGGGCAACTGGCCCACGGCTGATTTCCTGACCGCCGTGCGCCCGCAGTTGGTCATCGTGCCCGACGATACCACCTACCCGCCCCAGGTGCAGGAGCACCTGCAACCGCTGCCGCGGATCGAAGCGGACCCCTTGGAGGTCGTGGAGCTCATTTCCGACGGGCGGCAACTGTGGGTAAAGCGGCATAGCCCCGGCGGCCTGACGCGGCGCTGAGGCCTGCCCAGCACGCCATCACCCCAGCCAGATCAGATGCGCCTTCTCGACCGGCGGGGCCTCAACGCCAGGCCTCGTCCAGCACTTCGCTGAGATAGACCGGTCGCTCCTCGAAGAAGGACACGGTGCTGGCCAGGGCGCCGGCGACAGCCCAGCGCCCGTCGCTGCCGTCCACTGCCGGCGGCGTGTCCGTCTGAATGCAGTGGACGAAATGCTCCATCTCGCCGATGTAGCCCCACTCGAAGCGCTGCCCCCAGGTGCGGTGGATGGGCGTGACCAGACCGTGATCGCGGTCGGTGCACACCACCACCGCCTGCCCCTGCAGCTCACCGATCTGCATGATGCCCCGTTCGCCCACGATCTCCACCCGCGCGTCGTAGCCGTACTCGCACGGGCACACGCCGGTGATGCAGCCTAGAGCGCCGCTCTCGAAGCGGATGCTGACCACCGCGTTGTCGTAAAAATCGGGCGCGTCCACGCCCAGGGCCGCCCCTTTGAAATTGGCCACCTCGGCGTAGACCCGCTCGGGGTTGGAGCTCATCAGCCAGCGCACGCAATCCCAGTCGTGGCTGTTGACTTCGGCCAGCATGCCGTTCGATTGGGCCATGTCCCGCGCCCAGGGCGGCGGCAGGCCCGGCCCGTGCGACAGCGACTTGATGAGCATGGGCTGGCCGATCTCGCCCGCCTGGATGCGCTCGAAGGCGGCCACGAACTCCGGCGCGAAGCGGCGCATGAAACCAATCTGCAGGAAGACGCCGCTGCGCTCCGCCGCGGCGATGATCTCGTCGCACTCGCCGAGGGTGAGGGCCATCGGCTTTTCCAGGAAGACGTGCTTGCCCGCTTCGGCCGCCGTGACGGCCAGGGACTTGTGGGTGAACGTGGGCGTGGTGATGGCCACGGCATCGAACTGGCCCCACGCCAGCGCCGCTTCCAGCGACGCAAAACGGGCCTCCACGCCGAACTGCTCCGCCGTGCTGTTCAGCACGTCCGGCACGGGATCCACAATGCCCACCAGTGCGCCCGCCGTGACGTGCTTGACCAGAGAACGGGCGTGGACTTTGCCCGCCCGACCCGCGCCCACCAGACAGACTCGTACTGCACCAGACATGATCTCACTCCTTCTGACTGCCCAGCGCGCCGAACGCCCCGCTGAGCGTGTCCTGCCAGCCGATGTACCTTTCGGCCAGTGGCTGGTACACCTCGTGAACCTCAGCCCGAGGCGGGATGGGCTTTCCCTGCGGTTTCGTCGTTGCCGCCGCCGTCTCCGCCAGATCGTCGAACAGGCCCACGGCGTAGCCGGCGATCAGCGCGCTGCCCCAGGTGGCGAACTCGGAACGTTGCAGCCGCTGGTAGGGCACGCCCAAGACGTCGGCTTTGATCTGGCACCACGCCTGGCTGCGGGCACCGCCGCCGATCACCCGCGCCTCGATGAGGCTGAGATCGGGCACCAGCTCCCGCAGAATCCCCAGGTAGTAGGCGTACTCGAAGGCCACGCTTTCCAGGATGGCGCGGAAGAAATGATCCCGCGTGTGCCCCCAGGAGAAACCAACCCACGCGCCGCGCATGGCGGGATCCGCCGGGCAGACGCGGCCGCCCAGATGGGGCGAGAAGAACAAGCCCTCCGCGCCAGGCGGAATACGGGCCGCTCGTTCCGTCATGCGGTCGTAGATGTTGGCGTCCGCAGGCAGCTCCTGTCCGGCGGTGAAGAACTCGTCCCGGAACCAGCGCAGGGCCAGCCCACCGCCGGCGATGTAGGCCAGAGGAAGCCACAGCCCGGGGATCACCGACCGCATCATCAGCAGAGCGTGGTTCTTCTCATCGGCCGCGTAGCGATCCGTACACCCTGCCAGCACCGAGGCCGTGCCGGCGCTGTCCAACAACATCCCCGGACGCACAATGCCCGCTCCCAACGCTCCCGCAGCCTGATCGCCCGCCCCGGCGGCGATGGGCGTGCCCACGGCCAGGCCGAAATCCTGCGCCGCCTGCGGCGTCACCTCGCCGATCACCTCCCACGGCTGGACAATGCGGGGCAGCTTCTGCTCGTCAACGCCCAGCAGGCTGCACAGCTCTGGCGACCAGGTGGCTGCCTGGATGTCGGCCAGGGTGGAGAAGATGATGAACGTGTAGTCCATGAAGGCGTCCTCGCCGCGCAGCCCGGCCATCGTTCCGGCCACGTAGGCGGCCGGCGTCAGGAACTTGGCCACCCGCGCATACTCCTCGGGCCGCTCCTCTTTCCACCACATGATCTTGGGGCCGTGGTCGCACGTCGGCGGGCAGCCGGTCAGGCGGGTGATGCGGTCGCCGTGCTCTCGCGCCAGTTGCTCGATGTAGGGCTGGCAGCGCATGTCCAGCCAGGAGTCAAACCGGGTGGCCGGCTTGAATTCCTCATCCACCGACCCGATACCGGCCATCTGGCTGTCGAAGGCAATGGCCGCCACATCCCGTGGATCAACGCCGCTCTCGTGGAGGCACTGCCGCACCGTCTGCGCCGCGGAGCGGTAGAAGTCGTCGTTCTCCTGCTCCACGACGCCCGGCTGGGGATGGTACAGCGGCACCTCGGCGCTGGCCTCCGCCACTAACCCCCCATCGGGGCGGTACAGCGCGGTCTTGGTCGCGCTGGTGCCCAGATCAACGCCCATCAGATACGTCTTGTTCATGGTTGAGACTCCTGTTGACCAGCCAGCCGTCGGGCCAGGAGACCCGACGGGATCAGTGCTTCTGTCTTCAGAACAGATACTTCGTGCCCACGACGCCCAGCACGAACTCGTCGGGCATCTGGCGGGCGAACTGGCTGATGGCCGGGAAGCCGGTGCAATGGGTGGGAACGACCATCGCCGGCTCCATCGCCTTGATCTCGTCAATCGTGCGCTGGATCTCTGCGTCGTCGGCAGGAGCGAGGTGGAAGCCACCAAGGATAGCCCACACTCGATCCACGCCGCTGATCTGCCGGGCGTAGTTGACGGTGTTGACGATCCCCGAATGCGCGCAGCCAGCAACGATGACCAATCCTTTGTCCTTGACGTTGATCACGATGGCCTGGTCATCCTCCAGGTCGTCGCGCCTGAACGTGTGGTCCTCCCGGTAAAGCCTGTTGGCAGACCGCCCCGCCTTCTCGAAACTCAGCCGGGGCACCGTCCCCGTGGTCCAGCAGCCCGGCCCCAGGTGATACGGTCCCTCGGAGAGGATGACGTCGGCGCCCGCTGCCTCCCACTCCCGGCGCGAAGCCACCACGTACGGCCCATACTTCGCCCCCTCATCGTCGCTTCCCCAGCGCTCCCGGAAGGCAGCGGGATGGGCCACCAGCGGCACCGGGCGACCTTTCACCCAGTCGAGGATCTCGTCCATGGTGGCGTCCTTCTCCCACTTGCGGCCCTGCGGACGCCTGCCCATGGCCCGGATGATGGCCGTCATGGCCGCCGTGTGGTCGCCGTGGCCGTGGCTCAACGCGATCAGGTCAATGGTCGCGGGGTCAATCTCCATGCGGCGCACGTTCTCCAACAAGGCGATGTCGGTGATGCCAGCATCCCACAGGATTCTTCGCTGGCCGTTGTCGAGATCAATCAGCGCCGCGAAGCCATGCTCTGCCAGCAAGGGCTCCTCGTCGTAGCGGATCACCGTCTCCGTGGATTTGACGATCAGATCGGCCCTGTTGTCCACCAGCACGGTGACGGCCACGTTTTCAGTTTCGCCGAAGTTTTCTATCCTGCTCATTGCTTTACCTCCTGTCTTGGCTTACCCCACCTCGTCAGGGCGCACCTCCCTGCCCTCCCGCGCCGAGGTGACCGCGGCCAGCGTGAACTGGAGCACCGCCTTGCCCGTGGGCCCATCCAGCACAGGCTGTCCGCCCTCCCGCAACACGTCCATCAGGTGCTGGGTGCAGTCAACGAAGCTATCGTGCCATTCGACCCGTTGGACGGGGATGGCTGTGGTCTTCCCGTCGCGGAACAGCATCAACTCCGGCAGATCCACTGTTCGTGCGGTGCAGCGATTGATGAACAGGATGCCCCTGTCGCCGATGACCTCTACCCGGTCGTTGTCGGCGTAATAAAGCGAGTCTATGCGCATGCGGGGCGTATGGGCGATGTCGAATACGCCGTAGCGGCTCGGCGCTTTGAACTGGAACATGATGGTGGCCGGAGCGTCCAGGGCCTTGGTGGGCACGACCGGGCTGCGGTCAATCCAGGCGTGTACCCGCTGCACCTCGCCCATCAGGTAGCGGGCCAGGGAGAAGAGATGATAGCCGTGGTCGAAGACGAGGGGGCCGCCGCCGCAGCGGCTCTCGTCGAAGCGCCACAGCCAGGCGCTGAGCGGCACTTTCCAGGCCGTATCCTGAGTGCCCGTGTTGACGTGCAACCGGATCATCTGCGGCTCGCCGATCTCCCCCGCCTCGATCATCTCTTTGGCCCGCACGTTGGGCGGGTAGAAGACGAAGTTCTCGTACACCCGCAGCACGACGCCGGCCCGCTGGGCGGCGGCGATCATCTGATCGGCCTCGGCCACAGTGAGGGCCATGGGCTTCTGCACCGAGACGTTTTTACCGGCCTGGCAGGCGGCGATGGTCATCTCGGCGTGCAGATGATGGGGCACCAGAAGCTCCACCAGGTCAATCTCGGGATCGGCCAGGAGCCGCCGGTAGTCGGTGTACACTTTCTCCACGCCCCAGGCTTTGGCTTTCTCGTGCGCACGGCTCCGCTTGCTGTCGCACACAGCGACGATGCGGGCATCCTCTCGCCGGCGATAGCCCGCTTTGTTAAGCAGAAAGGTGTCGCCGTTTGAGGGACAAAAAGGAGCCCCAGCGGATGATCGCAGACCGTCACTGCGGATGTGTGGTGTAGCCTCCGGGAGTGCTGCCCACACATCCACTGGCACACGAACGGCTGCTGTGGTACAATAGGGTTCCCAACACAGTGCAAGGAGCGATACCCATGAGTGAGAACCAACGTCCCAAACGGCTGACAGCCCAGAAGAAGTTCGAACTCTATCTGGAGACCCGCGGCTCAGAAGCGCCCCTCGGCGAGATTCTCCGCCGCTACGGTGTCCATCCCTGCCTGTTGGCAGACAGGTCCCCCAGCTACGCCGCATCGAACAGGTCGTGGAGTCAGCGGCCATCGCCGGTCTGAAGGCCGACGGTCGCAAGCGTCGCCAGCCCAGCGTGGTCACCCCGGAGCGGGTGCTTCAACTGGAGGCCGAGCTGGCCGAGAAGACTCAGGCCCTGGCCGAACTGAGCGTAGCTTACACCTTGCTCGAAAAAAACGAACGTGCGGCGTCGAGAGCCCGACACCAGGGCAGCGGCTCTCCCCGGAGGAACGACAAGTGATTCTGGACTTGGTGGCTGAAGCCATGAGCCAAGGCCTGACCCAGAAACGGGCCTGCGAGGTCCTGAGCCTCTCGCCGCGTACCCTCCAGCGCTGGCAACAGCCGGTCAGGGAAAGGGCCGCTACACCCCACCCACGGCCATACAACGCGCTGCTGCCAGACGAGGGCAAGGCGGTAGAGGCGATCATCCGTTCCCCACAGCACGCCGACATGAGCCTGTCTGCCGACAGGCAGGTTGTCGGGAGCTTGCGATGTCCTTGCTGGATGGCCCCACGAGTATCTACGTCTCTCACGTCACCATCTGGCGGCGTCAGGTGGCCATGAACTGCCATGGTCCCCGTGGGCGACGGGCTCGCCGGTCCGGTACCGCAACTGCACCGGACACCAGCTTCGTCACCGGGCCCAATCAACTGTGGGACTGGGACATCACCTACCTGCGCACGGCTGAGCCATACGTGTTCCTGTACCTGTACGCGCTGCTGGATCACTTCAGCCGCAAGGTGATAGCCTGGCTGATCAGCCGTGGGCTGCGCAGCGAGGAGGTGCAGAGACTGTGGGACCAAGGGCTCATCGAGGCCGGCTTGCTGGACCTGCCTGTAGAGGAGTGGCCCAAGTCGCTCAGCGACCGCGGTGCCCAGATGCGCTCTATCAGCACCGGTCAGTACTTCCAGAAGTTGGGGATTGAGCGGCTCTTTGCCCGGCCTCGCACGCCTAACGACAATGCCGAGACGGAGTCTCTGTTTGCCACCGTCAAGACCCATCCGGTTTATCCGGGGTATTTCCTTGGGGAGAGCGAAGCGGTGCGCTACTTCAGCGACTTCTTCCCCTGGTACAACAACGTGCACCCGCATACCCGCTTGGCGATGCTCACGCCGGAGCAGGTGCACAATGGTCAAGGAGCATCCATCCTGACCCAGCGAGCCGAGATCAAGGGCCAAACGCTGTCCAGGAGACGGGCCTACTACGACGCCCTGCGGACAGGGGATCCCGATCTGCGAGAGGAGGTGCTTATCGAAATCGACCTATCCGATGTGCAT
>JACNHM010000200.1 GCA_014383605.1 Chloroflexota bacterium | reverse complement strand
TGTGGTAGTCTCCTGCCAAGACGCGAATTAACCAAACTATTAAGGGGCACCAGGTCGTTTTCATGCTGTCGTGATTATACCAGATTCCCCGTGGGATGTCAAGTGTCCAAAAACAGTTTTTGCGCAGGAGAGGCAGGTAACCCAGGCATCATTCCTGCTCGGGGGCCAGATCAGCGAACGTCGTCTTGCCCACCTCAACGACCACCTGTTGGCTGACGACCCGCCCATCCACCCTGGCGGCCAGGCGGTAGCGCCCCGCGGGCACATCGGCAAGTAAGAAGTTCTCGCCCCACTGGTCATCGGGGTGAATCCCCGGATCGGCAGCATAGACAGGGGCGACTCGCCAGAGGTGCTCCGCGTCTTCGCTACGATAGATCAGCACAGACGTCTCCGGGAGTGTGCGCCCTTCGGCGTCGATCAGCCGCCCAGCGAGAGTGCCGTACCCCGGCAGTGGTTCCAGCCACAGTCCTGGATTGCACGTGCTTTCGTAGCTGTTGGCCCCCAGACGCACCTCCAGATGCAGGTGCGGCCCCATGGCGATGCCGGTCATGCCCACGGCAGCGATAGGTTGTCCGCGGACCACGTGCTCTCCCTCCCGCACATGGATCGCCGAGAGATGGCCGTAGAGGACGTAGAGGGGCTGATCATGATAGCGCTCATCGAGCCGCAGAATGATGAGCTGGCCGTAGAAGTCGGGGTAGGGGCCAAAGATCACTTCCGAGTCGCCGCCAGCGAAGAGCACGGTCGCAGGAGCGGCGGCCAGCACCGGCGTGCCCAGGGGGTTGGGGATGTCCACGCCGTGGTGGGTGCGGAAGCGCCCCCGGGCGGTGGAGCCGTAGAGATAGATGGGATCAGCCCACTGTCGGGCATCGGGGCCGAAGGGACGAGCCAGCCAGTAGTGATCCGTGGCCTGTGCGGCGTCCGCCGTGGGCCACCGTTGGCCAGGCTGGATAGGAACAGGCGTAGCCGTTGGCGGACGCGCCGTCGCAGTGGGCGAAGGCGAGGGCATCGCCGTAGCCGAGGGCGTAGGTGTGACTGTGGGCGTGAGCATCGGCGGCATGGCAGTCGCCGTAGCTGTCGGAGTGCGCGTGGGCAACGGGCGCGTGTGCGCCGGTGTTGGAGTAGGCGTGGCAGGCGAAGGCGTCGCGGTGACCGTGGACGATGGCGACACAGGCAGCACAACCACTGGAGTCGGGGATACGATCTCCGCCTCCAGTGGAGCGACAGTGGGAGCGTCAACAGCCTTGCCGCATCCGAGAAGCAGAGCACAAATAGTGAGCAGCAGGCTCGCACGAACTGCACTTGGATGAGATATTGGTCGTCGCATAAGAAGTTCCTTCGCCCACAGGCTTCGCTGTACACGGATCGCCGAATTCGAGCGCCGCCTTGTTCAGTTTGACAAAAAAAGTATCCCTGGTATAATGTGTGACGTCTGGGCCGCTAGCTCAACTGGCAGAGCAACGGACTCTTAATCCGTGGGTTATAGGTTCGACTCCTATGCGGCTCACTATGACGGACAAAATGTCCATCATTGAGCATCGCAGCGTTCAGCGTGTCCACCGGGCGATTTTTGTGTGTATAGACAACAGCTTCCCAAGCTCAGCAGATCCAAGTTTCCGCTCACGACGGGTCCGTGACCCATCGCAGGGCGGGTCACGGACCGGCCTGGAGCACAGAATTTGGATCTACTGAGAAGCTGTATGTCGTGGGTTCGAGTCCCATCACCCGCTCCTATAGCCACAAAAGAGACACCGCCAGCAGACCGAAGTCCACTGGCGGGGCCTGGGTTTGGGTGCCGGGAAGGTGACACTTCCGTAGGCCGTAGGCGGGGAACTCTCCCATCAATAGACAACCTCAGCTTCGGCTGAGAGACCTGGAGACAAGAACCGGGAGAAGACAACCCCCTGTTTCGGCAGGGGCTTTTCGGACAACCCGCTGTAGCCAGGATGGAGACAGCGGTCCCCGCCTGCGTCTTGCACCCAAACAGGTAGTTCTGGGGTGCGTAGGCCGTAGGTGGGGAACCCCCATCATGCGACGAGCCTTTCCGAGAGGAGAGTGCCGAAGACGAACTCCGCTCGACGAAGCGGGAGGGGGCCTGTGACGACCTCTCGTGATGGCGAGAGGAACATGTGACGCCCCGCTGCTGTCCGCGGCAGCAACGGTTTTCCCACCTGCGGCTTGCATCCAGACTGACACCGATTGTACCACGAAGGGGTGAAATAGTCAAGGCGAGTGAGTGGCTAAACCAGGCATCGCCAACAAACCGAAGCTCACTGGCGGAGACTGGCTTTGAGCACCGGCCAGGGGCGGGGAACCCCCACCAAGACAACTTCTGAAGTGAGAACGAGAAGAAGAATACGGGAGGTCTCTAGTCCTCCGACTGAGGAGGAATCGCAGCATAGACGAATGCGACAAGCAAGGGCCCAACAGTCACCACCGGATACGTCCACACGTACAAGGCGAGCGGGACGTGCCACAAGAGAACGCCGGGGATGGCCAGGACTATGCCTGCTATCAGCCAGGCTTTGACTATCCACCAGAGCCTGTTATAGTGAATCCTGTTGAGGGAGCCATGAGCAGTCCCCGGGTCAGGACACACCCCGTGGTGAACCTG
This sequence comes from Chloroflexota bacterium, assembly GCA_014383605.1. The sequence goes on along the minus strand of JACNHM010000200.1, from coordinate 5,376 downwards.
CGCACCCAGGACAATGACAACGCCCAGAGAGACCACTATCCAGTCTGCTTCAGGCTTGCCGTCTAAGTTTAAGACATAGAGCCCGACGAGGCCGGTCAGGAGAGCGCCACAGCACTACAGAACAGCGAACGCTGTGGTCGAGATGTCTATTCCGTCCCGAGTTATCCGAATGACCACCGTACAACCCTCCCCCAATCTGCGAGACCGGAAGCGAAAAAGCTACGAGATAGCTATCGCTGCAGTCACCTGTGCTGTAGCGCTCGTGACCGCATGTGTATTGAGAGCAATATACCCACTTCTTACTGCGATGCTGGCGCTGTTTGTGTACGTGCCATTGCATGAAACCTTGCACGCGCTCGGCTTCAGCGCCGTGGGTATAGACAGAAGATTCATAAGAAAGAAACTGCTTTCTACATATGTTGATGCCGATGTGGAGAAGCGAGCCTGGTTGATAGCGGCCGTCCTGCCAGCCTTGGCCGTCGTGATCCTCTACACAGCGTTATCACTGAGACTGCCGTCTGTCTTGGTCTGGCTGATAGGGATGCCTGTCTTGCTCTCTGGATCGGCAGGAGATCTCGTTGACATTGTGCGCGTGCTTCGGGAACCCGGCGACCTCGTACGCGAGAGTGAGCACGGACTCTGTGTCATTCACTCGGGCCTATCATATATCTGAGCGCTGGAATTAGCAAACCGAGTTGCAAGGTAAGACGGAGAGGTGCCCCATGTCCCTTGACAGATTCATCACTTTGGAGGAAGCAGCCAGTGCCTATAACCTGGACGTCATGCAGTTGACGGGCTGGGCGAACGATGGTACAATCACCGCGGGGCGGCTTGATGGCAAACTCTTGTTGAAAGAAGCGGACGTAAGACAGATGGCCCAAGGTGATACTTCTCTCCCTCGGCTGATCACGCCGGCTGAAGCAGCGAGGCGATACAACATACCGGAAGGCGTGCTGGGGCGCTTCGTCGAGGAAGGCCGCGTCCGGCGCGGGGCTTCTGACGGTTTCCCTCTGGTGGTGGAGCAGGACGTGCAGGAGCTGGCCAGAAAGGTCAGCCGGAACCGCTTTGCCCATCTGGAGGGGAGACCCATACGGCTGACCAAAGCAGAAGAGAAGTATGGAATACCAAACCCGACGTTATCTCGTTGGGCTCATTCGGGACGCATTCGCATTTTACGACGAGGACCAAAGCTACTAGAGATGGATGAAGCAGATGTGGCCTATGCACGTCTTTTGGCAGACATGCTAGGTATGCGGAAAGGACGCGGCGTTTTGCCGCAAACCCTGTAGAACCAATCGTCCCAGTTTTGAACGAGACAGCCACATAGGGTGGCTTTTCTTTTGATGAGATTTCTACAGGTTGGTTTTTCCTGTTGGTACTTGTCTACAGGATTTGACAACTAGTAGATATTATGATACAATACCCTCAGTCCAGTCTGGACTGAGGGTTTTTGTTATGCACACCGATGATCTCTTGCTCCGCTACTCTGACCTGCGCATCAAAGACCTGGATGCCCTGCGGGATCCCGCCTCGGCTCATCGGGCCATCCTGGCCCGGTTGCGCCAGGATGGCCTGCTGACGGACGACAACGTCCTCACCATCGCCGGAGCGGAAGCCGTGCGCAACGCCGAGCGGCGAGAACGCTCTGGGCCACTCCCGGAGAATGGCGTTGTCATCAGGATCCCGACCTGGGCTGCCCTCAAACGTTTGAACCCCCCACTCACAACCTGCCACGCCAAGCTCCTGCGCCTTCTTTACCAGCATCCCGGCCACGCCTACCGCTGGCTCTGCCGCCTGTTCGGCCAGGACGTGGTTGAGGGCCTGAAGCGCGCCAGCCTGGCCACCGGCTGGAGCGAGCGGGGGGCGCAGTGGCATCTGACCGCGGCGGGATCGGATCTGGTGCGAGATTGGGTGGTGCCATAACCACATCACGGCGTCTCCTGGAACGCTATTGCGACCTCACGCCGGAGGAACTGGCGGCGCTGCGGGACCCTGAGCAAGCGAGCGGTCGCACGCTGGCCCGTCTGCGGCGAGATGGGCTGCTGGACAGAAGCGACGGACCCACGTCGCACGCACTGTGCCTCGCATTCGTGGCCTACATGCTGGGGCAGCACGGCCCCCTGCCGACGGCTGTCGGCGGCCTGATCACCATTCCCCATTGGGGGGTTCTCAGGAGCAGCGATCCGCCGCTCACCACCTTCCAGGCCCGTGCCCTGCGCCAGCTGGCCCAGGAACCGCTCCTGGCCTGGGGGTTCCTCCGCCATTGTCATGGGCAGGAGACGCTGCTCTCTCTCAGGGAGGCCGGCCTGGTGTCCGGCGAGTGCCGGCGGGGAAAGCCGTAGTCGTTGACGGTGGCCGCGCTGGGCCTGGTGAAAGGGTGGGTAGCAACATGAGCACGGGCAACCTGATCGGCACCATCGTGGCCGCTGACTTCTGGCCTCGCTGCGAGAACTGTGTCCGTTACGAGTCGTGCCGGCAGCAACCCCGGCACCCGGCCTTCCCGCACACCTGGCCTTGGGGATACGAGGCCGTGTATTTGCTCAATGGCGAGCGGCTGGTGACCCTCTCCTGGGTGGGCGACGGTGCCATCGGCGAGCCGCACACCGGCTGCACGGTCTATGCGGTGGCCGATGGTCACGCCCGGCTTCCCGACACGGCGACCGAGGAGCGTCTCTTGGAGACCTGGCAAGAGATCTTCGGCGTGGAAGCTCGCCTGCAGCGGGCCGAGGCGGCCATCGATGACATGCGCCAAGCGGGGCGGGAAGAGGCAGCAGACGCTCTGTGGGGAGAGATAGCCCACGTATACGACGAACTGGATGCTCTCCACGCCCGGGCGTCCGAAATGAGCGCCGCCCTGGTCCAGAGTGGGCAAGGCTAACGGGGAGGGAGATGAGCACACCACTCGACGCCATCATGGCGCAGTTGCACCGGCTTACCCCGGACGAACTGAAGACCCTCGCCTATGCAGCCAGGCACCTGCGGGATGTGGTGGATAGTCCGGCCGAGGGGGAGACGGACGAAGATGGTGGCGACCCCGCTTTCGACGAGGGCAGCACGGCCCTTGGGGGCAACGGCCACGGCGGCCGGGTGGAACTCAAGATGATCCCCCGCGTAACGAAAGACGGCGTCACCAGGGAGTACGGGCCATACAAGTACCGCCGCCGCTGGGTGCGGCGAGGGGGAAAGATGGTCTGCACCAGCACCTACGAGGGCAAAGTCTGATGGCCTGGTACACCGACGGCAGACACACCAACCGGCGGCCGGCGCCGCCGCCCTGCAGCCAGGTCCTGGTCTCCCAGGCTCGCTACGAGCAGGATTTCGCCGACTTACTGGCCGACCTGGGCTTCCCCGCCTGGCGGCTCCAGCATCACCGGGCCAATGCCAGGAGACTATGGCAGCTCAGCGACGACGCCTGGCGGCAGGAGCAACCGGCGCAACTGGCGTTACCTTTGGAGTTTGCAGCGTGAATGACGCTACCCGACAACACCTGGCCGAACGGGCACGGAGCATGGCCGTCTGGAGCGGCCTGCTGGCCGACCGCCTCTCGCCCGAATCCGGCGTGCTGGATGTGGACGAAAGCAACTCGTTGGCCGACCGGATCGACGAGGCACACGCCGAGATCTGCGACCACCTGGCGGTGGAGCAAGGGGGCAAGGGCGCCGAGGCGCAGGGGAGCAGAGGAGCCGACGAACGACAGCCTGCAGGCTGTTGTTGGTCGCCGACGGAGGAAGGGCAGGGATGAGCAGTAACCTCGGCATCGCCGGCAACCTCAACCCCACCCTGCGGGCCCGCGTCCCGGGTGCCATGCTCGGCGTCGCCGGCCTGGACGAGAACCGCCGCTTGCGGCAACTTGACCAGACGGCGGCTCTGGGCCTGGTCACCGAGGGGCGAGGCAACCAACTGCGGGGACTGCACGCTGGGTTCGCCGGCCTCGACCGGCCGCAGAAGGTGGTGGCCATTCAACACGCCGTCTGCGGAGCGGCCGGTGTGACACAGCAGAGCGTCTGGGACGCCGGCGAGCGGGCTGCCTTCGGTGTGGCCGGGCTCAACGATAGATCCATCTACGACACCGCCCTGCGAGCGGCCGGGCCGGATCACCCAGACCAGGGCGTGCTACAGCAGCGCACTCGCCTGGGCGACCGGGTGGCAGCTCGGGGCCACGAGCACGCTGTCCTGTTCGCCGACTACACCTACGTCGTGAAGACCAACGGTGGTGACGGCGTCACGTGGCGTAAGGGGAGAGAGGAGGTCTTCGGGCCGGTGCATCGCCGCCTGTCCGTGGGCTTCGACAGCGCCGCCTACCGCCGCTTCCGGGGCACGGCTCCCCGTTGGGCCGATGATCTGCAGACCTACCTGGCGGCTATCGAGCTGGCCGATCCGGAGCTATGGGCGGCCTACGATGTCATCGGCGACCAGGCCGCCACCAACGACAACATCGAGCGCATGGCTGCCGAGGGGTTCTGCGTCGAGGGTCGCTTCTGGCCCGTCTGGCAGGTGCGGGAGAGCTGGGATGACCGAGCCGGCGTTCGCCTCAGCGGGTTGGCCTACCGCAACGTGCCGGAGAGGGCTCGCACGGCGATTGCCAACGCTCGTCTCGCTGCGCAGGACCCCACCCTGCGACGTATGGTGGAGCGCTGGGGGAGGGTGATGCTGGGGGGCATGGTCAAGGGCCCCATTCCCCGTGACTATCGTGGCTGGTACATCTGGGAGTTGACCAACCAATTCCCCGAAGCCCGGTGGTGGGCGCTGGGCCAGGCCAACTTCAAGGTGGTCAATCAGTTGGGGCAGTTGGGGGTTCTGCACAGGGTATCCACAGACGGATCCTGGTGGATTTTGGACAGCGCATGTGAGCGCTTCGCCGTCCTCCAGGATGGTGTCATCGTCATGCACTCCCTGGAGGGCGTGGCCAGGTCGTTTTTCACCATCGTCGAGCTGATGGCCGCCAACCTGCGCAGCCTGCTGGCAGCCTACATGAACGCCCACGGGGCCTGCCTGTGGGACTGGCCACCACCGCCGCCCTTGCCCCTGGATCAGCACGACGAGGCCCAGGCGCAGGAATTGCACCGCCGCTTCGTGCAGGCGGCCTTCGACCTGGGGCTGCCCCGCCGCTGCGGACGGGCTGCGGTGCTGGAAGATTGCGATGAGGAGTAAGATGCGCAAAGCCATTATCACCACCGTTGTGCTATTCGCCAGCCTCGGCGTGGGCATCGTCACGCCGCACAACGCCACGCTGGTGGTGCTCTTGGCCATTGCCGTGCTGGGCGCTGGGGTGACGGTCGCCAGCGTGAGGAAAAGACGACATGCTTGATCCTTTCCCCTGGCTGGAGAGCCTTGGCCTGAGCGAGGAGGCGAAAACGTGAGCTACGACACACTGAC
>JACNHM010000558.1 GCA_014383605.1 Chloroflexota bacterium | reverse complement strand
GCTAGCGAGCAGGCCTAGCACAACGAGGATCAGGCCAACCCACCAGGTGATCCGCTTGGGTGCGTTCAGTTTCATGAGTCTTCTCCTTTCGTGGAAGTCAGTAGTGTAGTTTATGAAACCCAGAAACAACACAGTAACGAACTATAGGTCAAAACCCCGGAGCCCGGTGGCCTCGCGGCCAGCAACCGGGGATTGCCCCCTGGGAAACCTGGGGGTACTGCCGTCGTGGGGCAGCTTACAGATTCTCGCTGGCTTCAGGTACCGCAGACGAGGCAGCGAGAAGCTCCGCCTCTTCTTCCTCAATCTCAATCTCTGCGTCAAGCTCCGTGGCCGCTTCCAGCGGCCAATCCTCATCTTCTTCCTGGGCGCCGTCAGTCCGGACGGGAGGTGCGAGCTCAGCATCCGCCGCTGGCTGCACAGGCTCCCCGGGGACGACCAGCGGCAACGACTCAGGCTCGGGCCCGGCCCAGGGCACCCCAGGTCCATACTGCATGTTCACCCGCACCTTGCCCACCTTGACCCCCATCTGCTGCTCGATGATCTCTCGGGACAACTGTGAGACTTCTTCGGTCTTGCTGGGCAATTCCACCGCTGGATGGACCTGCATGTCCAGGAAGACGTCCACGCTCTTGCCCCGGCTGACAACCCTGGGCCGCACGCGGCTCACATCGGCCACGCCGCTCAGTCTGTTCTGAAGCTGCTGGGCAATGGACTTGACGCTCACCTCCATCCTGCGGCCCTCCGTGCCGGGCACCTCGACGGCCTTGCGCTGTGGGCGGCGCAACTCCAACCACAATAGCAACAGGCAGAGCAATACTACACCCAGCCCGCCGCCCAAGTAGGCCCAGTAAATGCCAGAGAAGATGTTGTAGAAAGGAATCGTAGCTTCGATTTGATCCACGCCGGCACGCAGGATGTCCAAGACCGTCCGAGGCACAAGCAAGGACAGCAACGTGGTGGCCAGGAGCACGATGAGGAGCACGACGATGACGATGCGATTGAAGAGATTCATGTACGGTTCTCCTACAGTTCTGTAGCAAGCGGCAGATTGGCAGCATAGCCCTCCGCCAATCTGTCACTCTCGATTGCCAGCCACACCATTAGACGTCACGGGAGGTGAAATGTCACACAACAGGCTCAGGCTGGCGACGGGAAAGCTATGTGACCTTAAGGTAGTTCACAGATATTCGGCCGCCATGCCCCCAGGACAACCCCTGAACATCCGATACAAACACCCCATCCTGGACTACACGTGATCTCCACAGTGACAGAGCGCTCGATTTCGCACGAGGATATTATACACGATGATTATCAAAAGCTGCAAACCACGCCGAACCCTTTTCGCTCCTTTCGCGGAAGAGCTTCTGGAAGAAGAAGAAAGACAAGCTGTCCAGAAGCACCTGCAGGAGGAAGACATCACCCTGCCCGAGGGCTTCCAGGCCCGACTGATGCAGCGGATCACGACGGGGGAGTTGGCCGTGGATGCCCTCGATTTCTCCTGGCAAGGACTCATCACCACGCTGCTCCAACTACTGGAAGCCCTCTTCAGCATGCTGTCCGGGCCACAGCCGGCAGCAATTGGACAACCTGCATAGCGCACGCCAAACAACTTCCGTACTGCGCGCACGAGGGAGGAAGAAAGTATGGACCCGCAGATCATCATTGATACCCTGCTCGTAACTACTCAGGCGACCCCTCAGAAGTACAAGGGATGAAGGGGTTGCCAGTCAAGGCATCATAGATGGCGTCAGCAGTTCTCAATTTGGCCAAGAGATGGTAAACTACACCCAAGATCAGCGATGAAGGGGGTAAACAAGATGGGCCAGGGGTTGAAGTTCAAAGAGATGCTGGGCATACTGGGGAATAGCCTGGCCAAGATACCAGAGCACCGCACAGGGAGCAATTGCCAATACGAGATCAAGGAAGCGGGGCTCGCCGCGTTCTCCGTGCTTTTCATGCAGTCACCAGTTTCTGGCACACCAGAGGGACATGCAACGGCACCAGGGGAAGAACAACGCCCAGAGCTTGTTTGGGGTGGAGCACATACCCAGCGATGGACAGATACGAAACCTTCTGGATCCGGTGGATCCGGCACTGGTGCGGGAACCGTTCTGGGAGGTGTATGATCGCTTGAAGGCTCACAAGCAGTTGGCGCGCTATCAGGGCATAGGGGGAACACTGTTGATCTCCCTCGATGGGTCTCAGCACTTCTCGTCCCAGAGGATACACTGCTCAAACTGTCACGTACAGATACGGGATGAGCAAACCTGCTACTCGCATCTGGTCATGGTCGCCGTCCTCTGCGCACCCGGAGAGGAGCATGTGGTCTGTTTGGAACCGGAGTTCATCCGGCCACAGGATGGGCATGAGAAGCAGGATTGTGAGCAACAGGCCATCAAGCGCTGGGTGGAGCGCAATAGCCAGCGCTTTGAACCCTGAGGCCACCGGCGAGCAGTTCTATCACAGCGGTTGGGCTACTGACCATAAGATAGACAGGCAAAGCGTGGTGGAGATCGTTGCCGATGGGCGCAGCCGCTGGAAGGTGGAGAACGAAGGCTTCAATGTCCTCAAGAACCGCGGCTACAACTTCGAGCACAACTACGGCCATGGCCAGGAGCATCTCTCAGCTCTTCTCCTGACGCTGCTGTTGCTGGCCTTTCTCTTTCATACCGTGCTTGATCTCTCCTGTCTCGTCTACCAGGCGGTACGGCAAGAACTGGGCCCTCGACGCACCTTCTTCAACGACCTGCGTGCCCTCACCCGGTATGTCCTTTTCGACAACTGGCGGCAACTCCTCACGTTCATGCATCAGCAACTTGACTTGGCACCCGGCTGACTTCAGCGACTATCTTAACCTACCCTTCTCTACATCTCGGGCCACCCTGTCCCCTGGTCGACTCTGTTTCCCCCTGTCTCTGCCTCTCTCGAACTCGGTCTTTTGCCCCTCCTTGCCTTCTCTTTCGGTCTTGTCAGATCACTTTGACGTCCCCTTCCTCTCTCTACATCTCTCTCGCTGTCTTGGCTACCTCACCCTCACTCCCTTCTGGACTCCTCCACCATTCCCCAGACGTCCAAATTCAGAATTGCTGCAAGTTGCGATATCCCTTTCTGCGTTGCTGAGCAGCCAGGGGTCTTTCGAGTGATGAGGCCATGATCTCACCGAGCCTCAAGTCGCCTCTACAGGATTGTCAAACACTTACCGCAAAGCTGACATTCAGGAGGGGGGGGAGCCAAGATCGGCAGTTCTGCTGTATTGTTTGCGTGCGGCGTAGAGCGTCTAGCTCCCACCGTTGTTGTATCAGAGAGGCCCGCTCCCGTTCGCGGGCCTCCAGACGTTCCAGAGTAGCGGAGCCGGCCCCAAACCCGGTCTGTCCCAAATTGTCACTGCGCTGGGCTACATCGCTGCAGGACGTGCCCCTCTCCGCTCCCGTGTCCACGATGTAGTCCAGCGCCTCAGGTACGATATCGTAGGCCACGACAACAGATGCGTGGCAATGCCCACGCCGATGAATCCGATCTTCGGTTTCACTGCTAGCCCTCCTCTCTCGCGAATGTCTGAGCTTCCCTGTCAACGGGTAGCCCGGCGCGGCTCGCAGGTGCGTTGCCACAGGACATCGGCCTGGTGGGAGCTGCGCACCAACGGGCCTGCTGCGGTGCCCCGGAAACCCAGGGCCCTGGCCCTGGCCCCATAGTGGGCAAACTCGGCGGGGGGGATGTAACGAGTCACGGGGATCTGGTGTTCCGTCGGCTGGAGGTACTGGCCCAGGGTCAGCAGATCGCAGCGGGCCCGCCGCAGGTCGTAGAGCACCTGCAACACCTCCGCCGTCCGCTCCCCCAGTCCCAGCATCAGCCCCGACTTGGTGATCAGGCGAGGCGCACGGGTCTTGGCCCAGGCCAACACGCCCAGCGAACGGCGATAGTCGGCCCTCGGACGCACCTGTGGGTAAAGCCGGGGCACCGTCTCCAGGTTGTGGTTCAACACATCGGGCTCGGCGGCCAACACGATTTCCAGTGCGGCGCGGGAACCGTTGAAGTCCGGGATCAGCACCTCCACCGTGGCCCGCGGCCATCGGCAACGCACCGCCCGCACCGTGGCCGCGAAGTGGCCCGCGCCGCCATCGGACAGGTCGTCGCGGGTCACCGAGGTGACCACGACGTGGCGCAGACCCAGCCGGACCGCCGCCTCGGCCAGCCGTTCCGGTTCCTGCGCATCGGGCGGTGCGGGCTGCCCATGCCTCACGGCGCAGAAGCGGCAGTCGCGCGTGCAGGTGTCTCCCAGGATCATGAAGGTGGCCGTGCCCCGACTGAAGCACTCGGCGATGTTGGGACAGCGCGCCTCCTGACATACAGTGTGCAGACCGAGGTCGGCCAGCAGGCGGACCATGCGAGCCACCGCGGCTTCCGCTGCGGCGGAAACCCGCTGCCACAGCCAGGGGGGCTGTTCCGGTTGCGGGTCGGAGAAACCTTTCAGCGCGGCCGGCTCACGCCACAGCACCCGGCAGTCGAACACCTCGCCAAAGGCCCGCGCAAAACGCTCCGTCACCTCGGCCATGTCCACCGGCCGTCCCAGTTCTCGCTCCATTGAGGTCACCCCCCGATCGGCGACGCCACAGGGGATGAGCAAATCGAAGTGCGCCATCTGCGGGGCGACGTTCAGGGCCAGGCCGTGGCGGGTGATGCCGTCCCGCACGGCGATGCCGATGGCGGCGATTTTCTTGCCGCCCAGCCCCGAGTCCGCCGAAGCGTCAACCCAGACGCCAGGATGCCCGTCCAGGCGGCGGGCGGCGAGGCCGTAGCTGCCCAACACACGGATGGCGGTTTCCTCCAGACGCCAAACGTAACCGTGGAGGTCGCTGTCCGGCAGCTTGAGGATGGGATAGGCCACCAACTGCCCCGGGCCGTGGTAGGTCGCTCGCCCCCCGCGGTCGGTGGACAGCACGCGGATGCCTGCCTGGCGCAGAAGCGCCGCGGGGGCCAGGATGTCCTCCTCGCCCCCGGCTTGCCCGATGGTGATCACCGCTGGATGCTGGAGCAGGAGCAGAACGTCGCCGATGGCTCCATGCAGCCGCTCCCGCGCCAACTGTTCTTGCAGGTGGCGGGCCTCTTCGCACTCCACTGTGCCGAGGCGGTAAGCGGACACGACGCCCATGCTGCGTCCCTCGTCACCACCGGGGCAGATGCAGCGAGCGCTTCTCCACATCCATCGCCGCGTCCACCAAAGCCTCGCCGATGGAGGGATGGGCAGGGATGAAGCGCATCAACTCGCCGACGGTGGCCTCCGCCAGCATGGCCACGGTGATGGCGTTGATCAGGTCTGCCGCGCCGGGGGCCATGATGTGCACGCCCAGGACCTTGCCGTACCTCTTGGAGGCGATGACCTTGATCATGCCGGCGCTCTCGTCCAGGATCATGGCGTAGGGATTGATGGCCATGGGCACTTTGCCCACGCTGACCTCCATGCCCCGCGCCTCGGCCTGCTCCTCAGTCAGGCCCACCCAGGCCACTTCCGGCCAGGTGTGGAAGCAACGCGGCAGCGTGGCGACATCCATCTGGCTGTTCAGGCCCATGGCGTTCTCGGCGGCGACGATGCCTTCGGCGTTTGCCTTGCTCGCCCACCTCGGCTCGCCGGTGACGTCGCCGACGGCGTAGATGTGGGGCACGCTGCTCTCCATGCGCTCGTTGACGCGCACGACACCCTGCTCTGTCTTGACCCCCAGCTCTCGCAGGCCCAGCCCGGTGGAGTTGGGCAGACGGCGGGGAGCCAGGACCCTGTCTGCCACCACCTCGCCCCGGCCATCGGCCAGGACAACGGCCAGCGCGCCGTCGTCGGCCTGGCGGATCGCCTCCACCGAGACGCCGCGCTGGATGGCGATCCCGGCGTCGTGGAGCAGCTTGCCAAACCGCTGAGCGATCTCGCGGTCGGCGTCGGGGATCACCTGCGGGTTGCTTTCGATCAGCGTGACCGCGCTGCCCAGGGCGTGGAAATATTGCGCCGCTTCGAGGCCCCAGGGCTGGTGGCCCAGGATGGCGATACGCCTGGGGATCGTTCGCAGCTCGATGGCCTCTTCGGTGCCGATCACGCCCGGCAGATCGGCTCCCGCTATCGGCGGCTGAGCGGCCACGGAGCCGGTGGCGATGATGACGTTGCGCACCCTGATCCGTCGGCCCGCGACCTCCACCATGTCCGGGGCCACGAGCCTGCCCCGTCCCTCGACCAGCGTGATGCCGTGGTCGGCAAGCAGTTCCTCCGTGCCCATGCGCAGCGCCTCGATGATCAAGTCCTTGCGCTCGTGGAGGGCGTCCATGTCGAGCTCCGGCTCACCCACCTGGATGCCGAAACGTTCCCCCTTGCGGATGGAGCCCAGCAGCCGCACGGCGGTGGTGAGAATCGTGGCCGGGATGCAGGCCCGGTTCATGCAGTTGCCGCCGCAGTGCGCCTGCTCAACCAGGACCACCTGGCCGCCCAGTTGCGCGGCGCGCATGGCTGCGGCGAACCCGGCCGGGCCGCCGCCGATGACGACCACGTCTTGAATTTCGGTCATGGGCTACGCTCCCTCGGCGGAGAGGATCCGTTCGGGCTGTTCCAGGAGCTGCACCAGCGTTTGCAGGAAGGCCGCTCCCGGTGCGCCGTCCACGATGCGGTGATCTATGGTCAGGCTGAGCACCATCCTGGAGCGGGGAACGACCTGGCCGTTGACCAACGCCAGTTCCTCGCTGATGCGTCCCACGCCCAGGATGGCCACCTCCGGCGGGTTGATGATGGGCGTGAAACCGTCCACCCCGTACATTCCCAGATTGGTGATGGTGAAGGTGCTACCCGTGACCTCGTCCACCGAAAGTTCGCCGGTGCGGGCTCGCTCCGCCAGGTCCTGCACCGTCTGATGGATCTCTCGCATCGTCTTCCTGTCCGCCTGCCGCAGCACGGGCACGATCAACCCCTCTTCCAATGCCACGGCGACGCCGACGTGAACCTCGTCGTGGAGGACGATCTCCTCGCCCGCCAGCATGCTGTTGAGGATGGGGTGCTGGCACAGCGACAGGGCCACGGCCTTGACGATCAGGTCAGTGTAGGAGATGCGCATATCCCAGCGCTGGCCCAGCGTTTCCCGCAGCTCCACCAGCCTGGTCACGTCGGCCTTGGCGGTGAGGGTCAGTTGCGCCGTGGAGTGGAGGCTCTCCATCATCGTTTCGGCGATGGCCTGGCGCATGCCGGTGAAGGGGATGACCCTGGACGGCGCGGTGGTCGGGGCCTCCCGGCCCTCGAGCACCCGCAGCACGTCGTCCTCGGTGATCCGGCCGGCAGGCCCCGTGCCCTGAATCTGCGTCAGATCGAGCCCCTCCTCCTCCGCCATGCGGCGGGCCAGGGGCGTGGCCTGGACGCGTGCCCGCGCCTCTTGGAAGCGTTGCACGTCGCTTTCGGTGATGCGGCCATCCTTTCCGCTGCCCCGCACGCGGCCAATGTCCACGCCCAGCTCTCGCGCCAGGCGGCGGGCGGCCGGTGAGGCTCGCACCTCCCTCGGCGGTTCCGCAGGCAGCGCAGCGGGAACCGCTGGCGGCTTCTCGGCTTCGGCAGTGACGGTCACCGCAACGGCTGACGGTGCGGCCTCTTCGATCTCCGGCATGGCCTCGCCCGGCGCGAGGATGAAGCCGATGACCCCGCCCACCGGGCGCGTTTGCTTCGGTTGAGCCGCTATGCGCAGGATGCCAGAAGCGGGCGCTTCGATCTCGCAGGTGATCTTCTTGGTCATCACCACGACGACCGGCTGGCCCTTCTCCACCCGCTCGCCATCTCGTTTCAGCCATTTGACGATCCTGCCCTGGGTCATGGTCAAGCCCAGCTTGGGCATGGTCACTTCAACCGCCATGTGTCTCTGTCCTTCCCTCCGGCAAATCAAGGCACGCTCAGGCTGCAAAGGCGCCTTCTGCCACGGCGTGCCGCAACGTCCGTTCCACGTCCACAATCCAGGGGCCATCCCGTTCCAGCCTCACCTCGGCCCGCTGGCCCTCATGCAGCACGATCTCGCGCTCGCCATCCAGGGCCAGGACTGCCGGGCGCTCGTCCACGACGGGGTAGCGAACGCCGGGCTTCAGGTCCGTGATCGTCCCCAAAGTGACCGGCACCACGACGCCAGGCGCGAGAGGGGCCATCACCCTGCGCCCCTCGGACCCGACGAGCGCCGACGCGCCGCCGGGATCGGTCGGGCCAACCGGGCGCACCATGCCGATGACCGAGGAGAGGCCGATGTTGACCGGCTGGGCACGGGTGACGAAGATCTGGCGCAACGCCTCCGCCTGCCAGATGGCTCGCGCCCCGGTGAAGCGGGCGGAGATCACGGCGACTTCGACCAGCGCCTGATCCACTTCCTCACCGTCCACGTGAACGATGAGCCGCTTGTGCCGGGTGCAGAGCTGTTCGGGCGCCACGTGCGGATGGCACGCCACGTAGGCTGCCGCCAGGCCAGCCACCGTGCCCTCGATGAAGGTGGGCACGACGTTGTTGGTGCCCGTGGAGATGGGGAGCAGCGGCACGGCACCACAGGTTTTGGACACGACGCGGCAGGTACCATCGCCGCCCAGGATGACGATGCAACCGGCTCCGGCTTCCCGCAGGTGGTGGGCCGCCCGCTGCGAATCCTCTGCCGAGCCTTCCAGCAGCATGTCCAGGAGCGCTGTGGCGGCCAGGATGTCGGGCCGGTCCCGCAATCCGTCCAGCGCCCGCCCGCCGATGCCGAAGGGGTCAGGCATGATCTGCACGCGGCTCACGCCCGACGCGTACAGCGCCAGGAGCAGCCGCCGCACGATGCTCACCTTTTCGTGGTTGTTGACGACGGTGGCGTGGGACACCAAGCGGCGGATGTCTTTGCCCGACGCGGGATTGGCAATGATGCCCACCAGGCCGCAGGCTTTGGTCTCCAAGATCTCACCCGGTCAGCAGGATCTTGCCGCATTCAGCGGAACGGAAGAGGGCAAAGGCCGCTTCGGCTTCCGCCAGCGGGAAGCGGTGGGTGACCACCTGCTCCAGCGGTAGCCCGCGGCGCACCAGGGCGATCATCTCCTCGAACTCCGCCGTGTTGAAATTGCGCGTGCCGAAGATGGCCAGCTCCCGGCAGATGAGGTGCTCCCAGGGGTTCAATGTCAGCTTGTGACTGACGCCGACGACGACGAACGTGCCTCGCTTCTTCACGGCGTCCAGCGCCTGGTGGGCGACCGCCTCATTGCCCACGCAGTCGAAGGCCACGTCGAGGCCGCGGCCCTGTGTCCAGGCGCGGAGAGCTTGCCGGACATCGTCGCCGGCGGGGTCGAGCACCAGGGCTGCGCCAAGCTCCCGGGCCATGCGGAGACGAACCTCGTTCATGTCCAGGATCGCTACCCTGGCACCAAACCAGGAGGCCACCATCAGCGCACCCAGGCCGATGGGCCCGGCGCCCCAGATCGCCACCCGGTCGCCGGGCAGCAGGCGGGCCCGCTTCACCGCCCGGAAAGAAGTGCCCAGCATGTCCACCAGCAGCGAACCTGCGGCAAAGGAGATGTCGTCGGGCAAGGGCATGCAACACGCTTCGGGCACCAACACGAACTCGGCGTATCCCCCGTCGCGGTCAAAGCCGATGACTTGCAGCTCATCACAGAAGTAGAGGTCGCCGCGTAGGCAATGCTCGCAGCCGCCGCAGGTCACGTGGCAGTTGATGGCCACCCGGTCGCCGACTTTGATCCGGGCGGGCCGGTCCACGGCCACCACCTCGCCGGCGTTCTCATGCCCTGGAATCGTCGCCTGCCCTGGCCCTTCCAGGTTCTCCCGATCGGTGCCGCAAATGGCGGCCGACCTGACGCGCACCAGAACCTCGCGGCCTCGCGGCTCCGGCCTGGGCACGTCGTCAAGGGAGATCCTGTCCTGCCCCAGAAAATGGACTGCCAGCATGTCCCGCTCCTGTCTGCTGCTTCAGGTGTCCATGAACTCGCCGCCGGAGACGACGAGTTGCTCGCCTGTGATGTGGCTGGCCAGGTCAGAGGCCAGGAAGACCGCCGCGTTGGCCTGATCGCGGGGCACGGCCATCTTGCGCAGCGGCGTCCTGGCCGCTAGCTCTTCCCGCAGGCCCGGCACGCGGTCCACCACCTCCCGCAGCATCTGCGTGTCGGTGGCGCCGGGCAGGATGGCGTTGGCACGAATGGCGTACGGCCCCAGTTCCAGCGCCAGCACCCGGGTGAGACCGATGATGGCCGACTTGGAAGCGCAGTAGGCAGCGCCCTTGGGGTCGGGCTTCTTGCCCGACGCCGAGGAGATGTTGATAATGCAGCCGCCATGGCCTTGCCGGATCATCTGGCGGGCCACAGCCTGCGAGCACAGAAATGTTCCCCGCACGTTGACGGCGAACACCGCTTCCCAGTCTTCGAGCGAGAAGTCAACGACGTACTGGCCGCGGTGGATGCCGGCGTTGTTGACCAGGATGTCAATGCGGCCAAACTTCGTCACCGTGGCCTCCACCGCCCGCTGCACGCTTTCCGGATCGGTGACGTCCAGGTGAAGGGCGATGGCCTTCGGCCCGCCGGCGGCGTTGATGCTCTCGGCCACGGCCTGCGCGTCCTCGGCCAGGAGATCGGTCACTGCCACGCAGGCTCCGTGCCCGGCGTACGCTTCGGCAATGGCGCGGCCGATGCCTCGCCCAGCGCCCGTGACCAGCGCGATTTTGCCTGTCAATAGGTTGATCGTCATTGCTCCCTCACCTGGCGAAGAATGCCCGGTCCTTCGACACCAATCTACCAGTTTACCAGTCTACCAATGCACCAACCTCATCCCTCGACGACGCGCCGGACGGCGGCGATGATCTTCGCCTCGTTCGGCAACACGTATTCCTCGAGCACGGGGGCGAAGGGGTTGGGCACATCGTGGGCGGTCACGCGGAGGATCGGCGCGTCGAGGTAGTCCAGGGCTTTCTCGGCGACGATGGCGGCCACCTCGGAACTGACGCTGCACTTGCGCCAGGTCTCCTGCACCACCACCAGCCGGTGCGTCTTCCGCACTGAAGCCAGAACGGTCTGCTCATCCAGAGGGTCCACGGTGCGCAGGTCTATCACCTCGACCTCGATGCCCTCCTGGGCCAACTCTTCGGCCGCGGCCAGCGACCGGGGCACCATGTAGGAGTAGGTCACGATGGTCACATCGGCCCCCGCCCGCTTGATGTCCGCCTGGCCCAGGGGAATGGTGTACTCTTCCTCGGGGACCTCGCCCTCCACTTCGTAGAGTTGTTTGTGTTCGAAGAAGATCACCGGGTTGTTATCGCGGATACTGCTTTTCAGCAGCCCCTTGGCATCGTAGGGCGTGGCCGGCAGCACGACCTTCAGGCCGGGGACGAAGGCGAAGATGGACTCGAACATGTGCGAATGCTGAGCCGCCGCCGACAGGTAGCCTCCCACCGGCGCCCGCAGCACCAAAGGCACGGCGATCTCGCCGCCGAACATGTAGCGCATGTTGGCCGCCTGGTTGATGAGCATGTCAGAGGCGATGGTGATCCAGTCCGAAAACTGCAACTCGACCACGGGGCGGAGCCCGGTCGCCGCAGCGCCCACTCCGGCCCCGACGTAGCCAGCTTCCGATACCGGCATGTCAATGACCCGTTCCGGCCCGAACTCCTCGTAGAGCCCGCGCGTGGCGCCAAAAGCGCCACCGTACGGCCCGATGTCAATCCCCCACAGCACCACGGCAGGGTCCCGGCGCATTTCCTCGGCCATGGCCTCGGCCAGTGCTTGTGCATAGGTTAGCGTTCTCATGCTCGTCTCTCCTCGTTGATGTGCGGGGTCAGGCCCACAGGTCTTCCAGCGCGCTCTCCGGTTCGGGCAGCGGGCTCTGGCGGGCGAATTCGACCGCCTCGTCCAGCTCCTGCACCACCCTCGCCTCGATCGCATCGGCCTCTGCTTCGGTCAGGACGCCTTGCTCAATCAGCAGCCTGCGGTAGGGTGCGATCGGCTCCCGCTTGAGCCAGGCTTTCACCTCCTCCGGCGGGCGGTAGGTGTCGGGCTCACCCTCGAAATGCGTTCGCCAGCGGTAGGTCTTGCACTCGATGAGCGTCGGCCCCCTGCCGGCCCGGGCTCTGTCCACCGCCTCCTTGCAGACCTCGTAGACGGCGATGACGTCGTTGCCGTCAATGGCCAGGCCGGGGATGCCGTAGCCCACGCTCCGGTCGGCGATGTCCTCGATCTTGCGCACCTGGCTTTGCCGTGTGCCGACGGCATACAGGTTGTTCTCGCACACGTACACCACGGGCAGATCGAAGGCGGCGGCGATGTTGATCGCCTCGTGGAAGGTGCCCTGGTTCGAGGCGCCGTCGCCGAAGAAGCAGACGGCCACCTGGCCCGACTTGCGCAGCCTGGCCGAGAGGCCCGCTCCGGTGGCGATGGGCAGCCCCCCCCCCACGATGCCGTTGGCCCCCAGGATGCCCAGGCCGGGCGCGGCGATGTGCATGGAACCGCCCTTGCCCTTGTTGTAGCCCGTGGCTTTGCCGTAGAGTTCGGCCATCATGCGCTTCATGTCGCCGCCCTTGGCGATGATGTGACCATGCCCGCGGTGCGTGCTGGTGATGTAGTCATCGTCGTTGAGCGCCGCGCAGGCGCCGACGGCGACCGCTTCCTGGCCCAGGTACAGGTGAACGAAACCCGGCATCTCGCCGGCAGCAAACAGGTCCTTGACGCGATCCTCGAAGTGACGAATCTTGAGCATGCGCTCGTACATCAACATCAGCGTGTCACGTGGAATGTCCATTGCTCCGCTCCTTCTGCCTCAGCCCCTGAGCAAAACCAGGCTGGCTGCGGCTGCCTCTTCGCTGGACACGGTGGGCTCGAACTCGAAGCCCACGTAGCGGTCGTAGCCTGCCGCCCGCAGCGCACGGAAGATGTTGGCGTAGTTGAGTTCGCCCGTGCCCGGTTCGTGGCGGCCCGGAACGTCGGCGACGTGAACATGGCCGATCACGTCCAGGTTACGGGTCAGGGTCTCGATGATGTTCCCCTCCATCACCTGCATGTGGTAGATGTCGTAGAGCAGCTTGATGTGAGGGCTGTCCACCGCCCGAACCAAATCCAGGCCGACGGCCGAACGGTGGAGGAAGTAGCCCGGGTGATCCACGGTGATGTTCAGCGGTTCCAGCACCAGCGTGACCCCGGCCTCCTCGGCCAGCGGCGCCAGCGTTTTGAGGCCGTCGAGGACGCTCTGGTATTTGGCCTCCTCGCTCAACTCCGGAAACTGGAAGCGGACCGAACGGTCATCGCCCAGTTCGTCGGTCAGCAGGAACAGGGCGGGAGCGTCCATCTCCGGCACCTTGCCCAGGCTCTTCTTCACGCCGGCCACGAAGCTATCCCGCTGGTCGGGATGGATCAGCGTGCCGCCCAGGTTCGACTGAAACGAGGCGATGGCCAGGCCAACTTTGTCCGCTGCGGCCTTGATCGCCGGCAAGTCCTTGTTGTCCCAGTTCCAAAACTCGATAGCATCGAAGCCCGCTTCGGCGGCTTTTTCGATGCGTTCCAGAAACGGGTACTCGGTGAAGATCATTTCGATGCAAACCGAAGCTTTCATGGGTCGGGATCCTTTCTCCGCTTTGCTGCTGAGTGCTTCAGAAGACAACGCTCCATGTTCAGATTGCCAATGACAATGATGTCCGCCATAGCTGCGCTTTCTTGCGCCTATCTGGTGGTGGCTGCACGGGCGAATAGCGCATTGCGGGGGGCGAGGGGCGAATCATTCCTCGCCTCTCGCTCCTCGCCCCTCGCCAAGCCACTCAGCACCGGCAGGAAGTTGAAACGACGCTGTCAGAACGGTCGCCGTACGTGCAGAGTGCCTCTCCCGGAGGCCGAGAGAGAGGGCTTACCCCTATGCCTCGTTATGGTAGTAGAGCTCCCATCCCAGATAGGTCGAAATCGCCTCGTTCAGGACATCGGCGTAATGGCTGCGCGTCATGGCGACGTGATGTTCGAACCCTTCCTTGCAGATGAAGTCCAGCAAGCCCTGCAGGCCGGGAACCCGGCAGACGGCGGAACCGCCCTGAATGGTCACAGGATCGTCGGTGAACTCGCCCTCTCCCAGGTAGCACTTGATGATGCCCAGGGGGTCATCGGTGGAAATGCGAAAGAAGGTCATCGGCCCGGCGGCCACCTGACCCTTGATGGCGCCAAAGCAGCGATCTGCCCCTAACGTCTCTCCTAAGATGTCCAGATTGGAGATCTTGACATCTTTCCCCATGAAACTCCTGGGATAGTTGCTGCAGTGGGTGTTGATGCACATCTCCCGATCGTCGCCGTAGTTGTTGTTCCAATCCAGGAAGCCTGGCGGATGGCCCGAAGCGAGCAGCAGGGCGTACATCGAGACCGCGCCGGCCACGTCCATTTCGCAAGCGCTGGGCAGAAGCCGTTCGCCCATCATGCTCATGGACAGGCAGGTTGCACAGCCGTAATTCCTCTGGATCGAGTCCCAGCATTCGACGGCGCTGGCATGGCACTCGTTCTCGTCCATCCAGCGGTCAATCACCACGGACAGCCTGGCCTGTTTGAGAACGTTGTCCGGCGCGATGTGGCCCGGAATCCTGCCATAGGCCCCGATCTCGTCCAGCTTCGCCTTGACGGCCGGATCGTCGTCTTTGAGTGCCTGGGCGCTGGCGATGATCACGGAGAGATCAACAGGGACAACCGTGATGCCCGCAGTCTGGAGGATCTTCTCGCTGAAGCGCACCGTTTGGAAGGCGGCCGGCCGGGCGCCGATGGCGCCAATCCGGGCGTGGCTCAGGCCATTCACGACCCGGCACACCCTGGCGAAAAACTCCAGGTCCTGGGCAAACTCCTCGCTGGCGAGAGGATAGGTGTGGTAGGTGGTGTTGGTGAAAGGGATCCCGTACTGGTAGAGGTTGTTGCACACCGAGAACTTGCCGCAGAAGGCGTCTCGCCGGTGGGCGAAATCGAACTTGCCCAGTTCGTCGTCACAGGCCTGGACCAGCACAGGCACATCCAGCCTGGCCATGTCCAGGGTCTGAACGACCCCCAGTTCATCGCCGAAGTTGGGAAGGACGACGACGATGCCGTCAATCTTATCCGCGTTCTCCCGGAAGAGTGCCGCACATACCCTGGCGTCATCCAGGGTTTCGATAGCGCCGGTGGGCGTGGCCTCCTCGGGCGGTAGGACGTACTTGTAGCCCAGGTCATCCAGCCTGGCCCGCAACTGCCTCCGGCCCTCCGTCGCCAGTTGCGGGTTGAAGAAGCCTCTGGTGCCGACGATCAGACCGAAGGTAGGTTCTTTTGCCATGATTCTCATTCTCTCTTGCTCCTTTCGTGAACTGAAATTGGTGAAGGATTACCGGTTGGGAAACGCTTAGATCTCGATACCCAGAAGGTGGAGGGCGATCGTTTTCACCTTCTCCTCTGCTCCCACGTAGAGCCAGAGCAGCATTTGGTCCGTGCTGGCCGACCGCCCCGTTTCGCCGCCGATGGTCTGCAAGTTGCATTCCATCTCGGCGAAGCCGCCGAATTCGCCGCCGTCGTTGTACACGTGGATCGAATGGCCCCGGCAGCCGGGCGTGTGATCCGGTTCTTCGGCATAGGGCACGGAAGGGTTGTTGAAGAAGTTGCGCAAGACCAGGTAAGCACGACCATCGTCAAGATGGTTGAAATACCCCATGCGTCCGAAGACGTGCGCGGCCTTGTAACCGACTTTGTACTGCTGGCGGCCCGTGAGCTGGAGGCGAACGTGGTCGGCATGAATGGCCTGCAGATCGCCCACAGGCGCGTAGTAATCCACGAACTCCACGCCAGGCGAAGCGGGGATGACCAGCACGCCGCCGGGGTTGAGCTGAACCAGGTTCCATGCCTCGCTCATGATGTCATCCAGTGTGCTTTCGGAGAGGGAGACGATCTGCTCGTAGCCGGCAAAGAGCACCCCAGCGATCAGGTCCTCGTAGGCGCTCAGATTCCGCAGGGGATCTTCGGCCTGCCGGATTACCCGCTCCAGGTGCAGTTCCTTCCGACCCGAGGCGAGGTTGTACGCTTCCAGGGTGATGTCCTGAGACAGACGGTACCGACCTGGCTGCGGCTGTTCCAGCACGTAGTTCCCCGGGTCCACCTGCGGCGGCCAGAAGACGCTCCCCCAGAAGTTGCTGCGGTCTCGAACGCCGTACTGGATCTCGGGAGCGATCCAGATTCTGGAGCCGCCCAAGTTCCAACTCCCGGACTCCAGGAACTCCTTGAAGGAATCGGGGCGGGCGAAGGCGCGGTTCATCCAGAAGATGCCCTCGTCATCTGGCGACAGAAAGGGGCCAAAGATGCGTCCACCGCGCTGCGAGATCACGATGGACACGTCGTTCTGCAATGGGAGCAGGCCATAGAGAATGTCGTTTTCTTCCAGACGAGCGATGATCTGATGACGCGTGATCTTGTCGTTCATAGGAGGTCCCTCTTCTTGTAGTATGCTCTGGCTTCGTCGAGAATGTGATCCAGATCCTCGTTGGTAGCAATCTTTTCCTCCCTTTGCAGAGGCGGCTCCCAGCCGCTGGGTTTTGCAGAACGCCACCACTTCCCGTTCAGCCACTACCCATTCGGCGGAGCCTGGCCCGCGCGCTTCACGGTTTGTCCTCTGGGGGGAAGATCTTCTCGGGTGTCACCCGGCCCTTCGGGCGCTCGATCAGTTCGATGGTGACCCCAATGCTGTCTTCGGTGTCCAGGTAGGCGTAGTGCCCGTCGCCGTCACGGCCAAAGCCGGCGCCATCCATGGTCATCTTCAGGCCGGCCGCCTCAGCCTCCGCCAGAGCCGCTTCCATATCCTCGACCAACACCCCGAAGTGGTGCATGCCATAGCCGTGCTCGGTGACGAAGTCGGCGTAGACGGTGTCCCCTTCCACCATTTCGATCAGCTCGATGCGCAGGGGGCCAAGGTAGGACAGGGCGATCCTCATCTTGTACTCGGCAGGCTCCCCGTGATAGGTCATCTTCCTGACCAGCGGCTTGCCATAGGTGTAGAAGTGCCAGGGGCCGATGCCGAACAGGTTCCCGTAGTTTTCGACAGCTTTGTCGAGATCTTCGACGATGATGCCCACCTGAGCCACGCCGTCATTCAGAAACGGCAGCCTGTGCTTGTTCTCCTTTTCGCACATAGAAGCATCCTTTCGCTACGGAAGGAAGACAGTCTTCAGGACCTTCCCTTCGAGAGCCATCTTCGCCCCTTTCTCAAATTCGGAGAGAGGGAAACGGTGGCTGACCAGCTTGTCGCCGGGAATCCGGCCTGAGGCCAGCAACTGCAGGGCCTGTCGCTGGTGCCGGGGGGCAAAGCCGGCGATGCCGATGAGGTGAAGTGCGTTGTAGTGCACGATATTCATGTCCACGCCGGGTTTGCTGTTGTCTTTGGGCAACCCGCCAAACACAAGGATGCGGCCGGCCTTCCTCGCCATCTCCACGGCCTGCACGACGGCGCTGGGCGCTGGCGTGGCGGTAACGACCACATCGGGGCCCTTGCCACCGGTCAGCCGGCGAGCTTCTTCCACCAGATCGGTCTTTGCAGCATTGATGATCACGTCCGGCTCGAAGGGCTCGGCCAGCCTCAGCCGTTCGTCCACGATGTCGGCGATGAGTATCCTGTCCGCCCCGCGGGCGCGGGCCAGGCTCACCTGTGCGCAGCCGATGGGCCCACTGCCGATGATCATCACCGTGTCGCCAAGCCCCACCTGGCCTTGCTCCTGCGAGTTGACGACGGAGGAAAGGGGTTCCGAGATGGCCGCATAGACGGGGTCCAGCCCCTCGGGCAGCCGATGGATGGTGCCCAGACGGACACACTCCTCGGGGATGGCGATGACCTCGGCCAGCCCGCCAGGCCACTGCTGGGCGATCTCGACGTAGTTCTCGCAGAACTCGTAGCGGCCATCGCGGCAGAAATCGCAGACGCCGCAGTAGGCATTGGGCCCCACAGCCAACCGCTCACCCACCTCCCAGGGACCCTGGTACTCGCTGCCCACCTGGATCACGTCGCCACAGATCTCATGGCCAATGATCCAGGGGAAGGTCACCTTCCGGTGCCCGCTCCGCAAGGTCCTCAGGTCCGAACCGCACAGCCCGCAGGCCACAACCTTGAGGAGAAACCCCCTCTCCGGGCACTGCGGAATGGGGACCTCTTCCACCGCGAACTGCATGGGCGCCCTGACCACAACCGCTTTCATCGTCCCATTCATCGTCCCATTCATCGTTCGTTTTCTCCGCTATCCCACCTGTCGTCGCCCGATGACCTTTCCATGGCCAGTTGGGCATCCTGCATCTGACGCAGTTTGTACACGAATATGCTGGGGTCCGGCGCGAAGTTCTCTTCCGTCAGCATCTCGCCCCTGGCAATCTCCTTCACGACCTTGCCGCCGGGCACGAGACCCAAGGGGATAGCCTTCAGAGCGTGGGCCTCTTCGTAAATGTAGGTGCGGCCGAAAAAGTCGGCGCAGCCGATCTCCCCCACGACCTCACCCGGTTTCAGGTCTCGTTTGGCGATGGCCGCCACCTCGGAGACCAAACGCTTGGACACGATGGTGCTTTCGCCGTAGATGACCGCTTCGGCGATCGAAATCGGGGTCTCGACGTTGCAGAGGTGATAGGGGCGATAGAGGGTGTAGTAGGGGCCATTCCCCATGGAGAGGAACTTCATATCCACCCGGATGCGCGGGTCGGGCGAGGTGACGATGACGAACACGCCTGGCGCCACCTTGCCGGTGGAGTAATCCACGCAGCCGCTGCGGCTCAGGATGCCGCCGTCCTCCTGGGGAATGAGGACCTTGTTCAAATCCGGCACGTCCACCTGAGGGCCGTGCATGCCTGGCACATCTGGCACGAGGCCGGTGGCATTGGACATGGCTGCCAGCTCGACCATCGTCTTGGAGCCGTCCTTGAATGCAGCCAACATCTTGGGATTCATTCCCCTGGTCAGGGCTTCTTCCTGGCAGGATTCGGGCGTGGCATTGAAGTCTATGGGATTGTTCTTGCCCTTGCCCAGACACACGATGTCGAAGCCCAGCGTGCCGGCGAAGTTGTACAGCATCTTGCACACGCCCGGCTCATCGCCTGAGGCTGCTGTGTACACACAGCCGGCCTGCTCTGCCAGACGATGCAGAAGCGGCCCAACGGTCACATCCGTTTCCACGTTCAACATGATGACGTGCTTGCGGTGCAGGATGCAGTTCCAGGCCACTTTCGATCCGATTTCGGTGATCCCAGTGGCCTCGACCACTGCGTCCAGACTGTCCAACTGAGTCAGAAGCAGCGCGTCCTCCGTGACCAGATATTGGCCTGCTCTGAGCGCATCTTCTGCCTCGCCCAGTCTGTTGGTGACCCGGAGTTGGGATTGGGGAACCCCTATCGCCTTCAAGGTGTCCAGAGGCCGGTTGATGTCAAGGTCGGATAGGGCCACGGTGTCCATACCCACTATCTGGTTCGTCACGTGAACCATCCCCGAGCCCATCTGTCCGCAGCCTACCAGGCCGACGCGAATGGACCGGCCCTCTTCTTCCCGTTTCTGCAAACGCTCATAAAGCTCCATGTTAACCTTGGCTCCTTAGTTATCAATGGGGCGCGTCAGTCTGCCCATCCTCGTCCATTGGGATGGACCAGCGCCTTCACATCTTGCTTGGCACGCAGGTTGGCGAAGGCCGTTTCCCATTCTTCGAGTTCGTAATGGTCGGTGATCATCGGATCCAGGTTGAATACGCCGCGGTCCAACAGGTCAATGGCGTGTTCCCAGGTCTCCGGGCCGTTCCAGCTCCAACTGCCCCGGATGTCGAGTTGCCCCAGGCTGACCTGATCCAGGTTGACGGTGATCTTGCGCCCCCACAGGCTGATGAAGACGATCACCCCCTTGCCACCGGGGCCTTCGTAGGCCTTGCGCGCACAGTCAATGGCATGCTGGACACCCTTCTCGCTGGCCGAGCACTCCAGCACGAACTCTGCGCCCTTTCCGCCTGTGATCTCCATGACCGCCTTTTCCGGGCCATCCTCCGAGTACAGGATGTAGTCCGCCCCGACCTGCCGGCCCACCTGCAGTCGCTTCTCGTCGCTCTGGAGGCCGATGAGAAAGACGCGGCGCGCGCCGCACACTTTGGCGTACTGCACGCCCATGAGGCCCATCGGCCCAGGGCCGACCACGACAACGTCATCTCCCACCCTGACCTGGGCCCGTTCCTGGATCAGGTGGTGGGTGGCGACGATGGGCTCGGCCAGGCAGGCGTGATCCAGGGACACGTGGTCGGGCACGCGGTAGATGACGTGCTCCGGCACGCGCATGAAGGGCGCATAGGCGCCATCAATGGTCACGCCGAGCCATTCCCCTGGAGCGCACTCGATGTCGGCGACGAATTTGTCGCCCTCCCTGACGCGGGTCACATTCGCCCCCACCGCATGGGCGACACCGGAAAACTCGTGCCCCAGGGTGACCGGCGCCTGGTAGAAGTGTCGGTCCTCCTGAATCAACAGGTCGCTGCCGCAGACGCCGGCGGCATAGACCTTCATCAGCACGTCATTGGGGCCGATCTCGGGAACCGACACCTCGCGCAACTCAACATGCCCCACGCCTTTCGCCGTTTTTCGTAACGCTTTCATCTGTCGTTTTCCTCGTTCATTTTCACAAGCGCTGATGGATGCTCACGACGGCCGGATAGACCTCTCGATAGAGCTCATAACGGGCCGCGTAGCGCGCTGAGCGCGCCGCATCGGGTTCGAACCTTCGTTCCAGACGCAGCATCTCTGCCGCGGCCCGAGCTGCGCTGGAGAAGTGCCCCGCGCCCGCACCGGCCAGCAGGGCCGCCCCCCAGCACGCCGCCTCGGTGATGCGGGGCATGACCACGGGGATGGTGGTGATGTCCGCTTTGAGCTGCAGCCACAAGGGGGAGCGCGCCCCGCCGCCGATGGCCCGCAGTTCGTCAATGTCCACCTGTCCCTCCCTCAACAAGTCCAGATTGACGCGCAGTTCGAAGGTCAATCCCTCCAGGATGGCCTTGGCCAGATCGCGCTTGCTGGTGCCAAAGGTGAGGCCGAGAATGGCTCCCCTGGAGGCGGTGTCGAAGCGGGGAGTGCCACTGCCGGCGAAGTGAGGCAGCAGCAGCAGGGGTGAAGGCTCCGGCGAAGCGTCCTGAAGGATCAGGTCGTAGGGATCATCACCGCTCGCCCGCGCCTGCCGCATTTCCTCCTGACACAGCGTGTCGCGGAACCAGCGCAGCAGCAGCCCGCCGCTGTGATTCAGCGTCATGGCCAGGTACAGGCCGGGCACGACGTGCGCGTAGACCGAGATGTTGCCCTCGTACAGCGTCTCGTTCAGCGCCAGCGAGTCCAGGACCACTTCCACCACCTCGGCGGTGCCGGTGGAGACCATGGCCAGGCCCGGCTGGGTGAGTCCCACGCCCAAAGCGCCACACGCCTGGTCGTGGCCGCCCGTCACCACCAGCGGCGGTTGGGCCAGACCCAGGCTCTCCGCCAGTTCGGGCCGCATGGGCCCCACCGCCGTAGCGGACGGCTGCACCGTGGCCAGACGATCCGGGTGCAGTTCCAAAGCTGCCAGGATTTCGGGCGACCAGCAGTCCTCAAGCAGGTCGTAAAGCTGAGTGCGCGAGGCCAGGCAGCGGCTGATCACCGCCTGGCCGGCCATCTTGTTGATGAGGAAGTCCTCGTACAGCAGGAAACGGTCGGCGCCAGCCCACAGGTCTGGCTCGTGCTCTTTCAGCCACAGGAGTTTGGGCAATGTGTTGATGGTGTGTATGGGCATGCCTGTGCGCTCGAACAGGTGTCTGGCGCCGAAGGTGTCGCGCAGCCAGGCGTTCTGCTCGCCGGTGCGTGTGTCCATGCCCAGGATGGCAGGACGCAGGGCCTGTCCCTGGGCGTCTACCGGCATCACCGCCTCGCCTTGCACCGACAATCCCAGGGCGGCGATGTCTTCGGGGCCGGCGGCGGCAATCGCCTCCCTCAGGGCGTCCTGGGCCAACCGCCACACGCCCTCGGCGTCCTGCTCCGCCCAGGTGGGATGCGGGATGTCCACAGCGTACTCGCCGCTGGCACTGGCCACAAGCCTCCCTGTGGCGTCGAAGATGACGGCTTTACAGCCGGTGGTGCCAATGTCCAGGCCAATGAAGCGCATCGAAGTCACTTTCTCCTGATATGTGATCACGAAAACGGTCAGCGAGCGGTGCGCCCTCGGCGCCCCAGCCCGCTTGCCCGCGTTCAAGCGGCGACGCCGTCGCGTGATCTTCTCGGGCGGAGGGTACAGAAGCGATGTCTACGAACTGTGAACGGCGAACACCCCCCTCATCAGATGCGCAGCACGTCGCCTCCGACCAGGCCAACCAGCAGGGGAGCACCCGGATCGAGCCCTTGCGGTGCGATCACGGAGGCGATATCCCGGCCGGCGGACCAGCCTGCCTGCCAGGGAGACCAGGTGTGGCCGCCATCTCGCGAGACAAGCAGCGCGTCTCCCTGTACGACCAGCATATGCGGTTGGGCCGGGAACTGGGGCGAAAGGATAAGGCCATTCACGGCATCGGTCACGATGGACTCGCCCAGGCGCACCCAATGGTGCCCCCTGTCATCGGAACGGAAAAGGCCCTGCGATTCCGTGCCCGCGAACAGGACACCGTTGTTGGCGTAGTTCGGGGACAAGGCGAGAGTGAGCACCGGCGCGGCATCGGGAGAGAAGTCCACCTCTCGCCAGGCGCGGCCGCCGTTCGTGCTGCGGAAAATGCCACTCTCGGTACCGGCGAAGAGCGTCTCGTCATGGGCAAAATCGGGCGAGATGGCCAGGCAGAGCACGTTCAAATCCAACAGGCCGAAGTTCCACGTTGGCCAGAGCGCGCCCCGGTCGCCGGAGCGGAACACACCATCTTCCAGCGTGCCGGCGAGCAACGTGCCATCGTGAGCCCAATTAGGCGACACCACCAACGCCAGGACGAGAGGCGGCGGCGAGGGCAAACGGGTGACGAACCAACTGCGGCCGCCGTCAAGCGAGCGCAAGATGGCGCCAGGCACCCCGGCGAACACGCAGCCATCGGCCTGAAAATCGGGGGACACGGCCACAGCCGCCGTGGGCAAGGCGGTGTCCAGCTCCAGCGAGGCATAGGCGTCCTGCCAGGTGAGGCCGCCATCCTCAGATCGGTACAATCCCGACGCCCGGGCAGCGAAGCAAAGGCCATCCCGGTCAAAGGTGGGTGACGCGGCCAGGGAATAGACAACGTCCTGAGTTGTGGTTTCTTCTGCCATGTCAGCTACAGTCGCTTGATCTTGCTCGGCTCACGCCCGGTTACCAGCGGTTGTTCCTGGCGGTGAACCAGGACATCAATGGTCAGAGCCTGCGCGGCGCTGGTAACCGCGCCGTACACGGCCGACTTCTGCACGGCGGTCGCGTCGTAGATACCCGACTGCGCCACATCCACGATCTGTCCCGAGGTCACATCAAAAACATGTCCCGGCCCGGCCAGTTTGACGTGGGCCATGACTTCGCTGGCATCGTACCCCGCGTTGGCGATGATGGCGCGCATCGGCGCTTCCACCGCTTTGATCAAGATTCGATAGGCAGCGTGGGCATCGCTGTCGCTGCTCTGATCTAGCAACCGCTGCAACGCCGGGCGACAGGCCAGCAAAGCCACACCGCCGCCAGGCACCACGCCTTCCATCATGGCTCCCCGCATGGCGGCGGCGGTCCGCTCTGCCAGTTCCTTGCGCTCCTCGATCTCCAGCTCCGTGGCGCCGCCGACCCACAGCGTCGCCGACCCGCCCATCAGCTTGCCGATCCGTTCTCGCAGTTTCTCCCGCTCGACCGGGTTATCGGTTCGATCGAAGCGAGCTCGCAGGTGGGCGATGTGCTGGCGCAGGGCCCGCGCATCGCCCTTGCCGCCGATGATCCGGAAGTTGCGGCGGTCAGCCCACACCCGCCGCGCCTGGCCGAGATCATCCAGTCCTATCCGGTCCAGGGTGTCACCGGCGATGCGCACGAAAGGACGCCCGCCGGTCAACACGGCCAGGTCCTCCAGGGCTGCGGCCCGGGCGTAGACGTCCCAACCGGGCGTTTGCACCGCCACAGCCTGAAACCGCTCCGGATTCTTGTTGGCCAACAGGAAATTGATGGCCGCATCGGAGATCTCGCCCAGCACCATGAAGAGATAGCGAACATCGGCCCGGATCGCCAGCTCCAGCACGGGGAAGAGCTGCTGGGGTGTTTCGATCCTCAGATCGCTGATCAGGATGGCCGCATTCTCGAACTCGGTGCGGAGTTGGGCGTGGCCGGTGATCATTTCCCGCGACACGAGGCCACGCTCCCAGTAGATCCCTTCCACGTACTCCCGCTCCAAACCTCGGCCGCGTCCCTTTCGGATCTCCAGCCGGCCATATTCGCCGATGATGTCGAAGATCTCGCCCATCAGCCTGGCCATGGGCGGATCATAGCAGATGGTCTCTGCGATCTGCGCGAGCTTCTCTTTGCCCTCCAGATGAACAGTGCTTTCCGAAAGTTGATCGAGGATGGCCCGCATGCCCTGTTCCAGGTAGGCACGCAAGCGCATGGCGTTGCCGCCGGAGGTCAGATAGCGCACGCCCTCGTTGTAGATCAACTGGAACAACAGCGCCGCGGTAGCGGTGCCATCCCCCACCTGATCCCTGATGCGCACCAGGAGGTCTCGGACGAGCATCGCGCCCACGTCTTCAGCACGGCCCGGCAATTGGATGATGCGCTGGGCGATCACGGCGCCGTTGTCGAGCAGTTCCGGCATCCTGTTGTCGAGGATCCGATCAATGGCGACGACGCGGGGCAAAGGGCCCAGAGTGGGGCGGATAGCCTCGACGATCTTGTTGATACCCTGTTGCATGCCCCGATAGGTGGCAGGCTGAAAGATGACCCGTTGACTTTTTGGCTCAGGCTTTGGATGGGGCATGGGGTTCAACTATCCCTTGATCGCTCCTGCCATCACGCCCTCGACGAACAGCCGACGGAACATCAGATAAACGACAACCATGGGTACCACGGAAGCGAAGATCGCCGAGTAGATGACCTGGAAGTTGGTCGAGAACTGGCCCACAGCGCTCTGGATGAAAGGCAGCAGCGTCGAGTTAGACGGGTCCAGATACACATAAGGCTCCAGGAACTGATTGTAGAACAAAGGCATCTGGATGACGACCAGGCTGACAATGGGCACTTTCAGAAGGGGAAACAACACATACCGGACATACTGCAGCCTGCTGGCCCCGTCAATCATGGCCGAGTCCTCAAGATCCCTGGGGACGCCACTGATGGCAGAGGTGAAGATCATCGTGGACAGGGCCGTGCCCTTGATATTGAGCAGAACGAGCGCTATGATCTGGAGCGCCCAGCGCAACAGGCCCCTCTCGGTGTAGTTGGGGAACAGGTTGAAGATCCACTGAAAGAGCTGGTATTGCGGCAGAAGGATCAGCATGACGGGAACGACCATTTGCAGAAGGTAGATGTTATACACGGCCATCTGATCCCTGCGGCGCAACCCGGCCAGCCCGTAGCCTGTGAGAATGGACAGGACGATCAACAGAACCAGGCTTACCACGGTCACCAGCAATGTCCTGCCCAGAGCGGCCCAGAAGGTTGTGCCATACAGATCGCCAAACAGCAAGGTATTCCAACCATTGTAGCGGTAGAATCCGGCGAAGTGCTCCTTGACCTTCTCCTCGGGGATGTCGAATCGCTCGGCGACCTCGGCCAGCGTGGTGCGGGCCATAAGGAATTCGGTCCGGGGGATACCCAACGCGTCCTTCATATCCGTCAAGTCCAGATCGTAGAAGACGGACAGGTTGCCGACTTCAGCACTCATGCTGACCTCTTCCACCTCCGGGAGCCAAAGGTGCAGATCCGCGGATTCTTTCGTAGGCACAAAACTGCGCACAAAGAGGGCGTAGAAAGGAAACACGCTGAGCACCGTATAGATTGTCATCACCACCACAGCAAACACCCGGAGCAGTCGCTTCCGCTGCCTCATGGTGAATATGGGCTCTCTGGCATATTGGGATTCTGCTACCACAGTTGAGCTAGCCATCGCGGCTATTCCTCCTCGTTTAGTACTGCAGACGTCGTTGCAAACGCTGCAGACCGATGCCGATGAAGACCAGAGGGAGGAAGGTCTCCACGGCCAGCGTCATGCCCATAGCCAGCCGCTCGACCTGGAAGCCATACGTGAAGAACAGGATGCTGAGCAACTTGGCTTCGGGATTGACGTATAGAGCGCCCATGGCTACCAGTTCGTCGAAGACGGCGAAGGAGCCAATGAGGCACATGGTCGTGGCCAGGATGAAGGCGGGCCACATCTGGGGGAAGTAAACACGGAAAAGCCGCTGCCAGTAGGAAGCGCCGTCCACGATGGAGGATTCGATGGTCTCCTCAGGGATCGCCAGAAGGCCGGACAGGAAGATAGCCATGTTGTAGCCGGCGTAGCGCCAGCCCACCAGCAAGGGCAAAAGGAACGCCGTGCCTTGAGCGGAATAGATGTCAATGCTTTTTTTGATGAGCCCCAACTTCAGGAGCAATAGGTTCCCCGTTCCGGTTTCCCCGGAGAACAGCATCACGGCCATGTAACCTACCGCCAGGCCAGACACCATCAGGGGCAGATAGACCACCGTGAAAAAGCCGCCCCGAAAGCCGACCTCGTACATCAGCAGGGCCAGGCTGAGGCCGAAGATGTAGACCGTCGTGTAGTTGAGCGCCACAAACACGACGGTCCTTCTCAGAGCCGGCAGATAGTCACGCAGTACGCTGGGGTTGTTGAAGATAGCCGTGAAGTTGCGCAGCCCCACGGGATTGATCTGTGGGTCGTTGAACTGGGACATGTCGGTGAAGAGGATAGGGATGGCCACGAAGAAGGGGACGATGGTCAGGAAAACAAAGATCACCAGTTGGGGTAGAATGAATGCCCAGTCTTGCAGCATGCGACGGCGCTCGAGCTTACTCCATTTTCTCCTTTGCCGACCCTTGACCAGTTCCTGGCCAGAAGATGTCGCGCGCGCAACTTGCATGATGTTTATCCCTCCAAAGAGACATGCCAGTAGGGGCAGGCCTGCCAACCTGCCCCTACTTCAGAGATTCATGACAGACTCGGAGGCGTGAGCCGCCCCGCGTCTGATAGGAAGATTCTGCCTACGCTAGGCCGGTATGTCGAAGCTCTCTTCCCAGTTGCGCTGGGCGATGTCGAGGGCCTGCTGGACGGTGATCTTGTGTTGCAGCAAGTCAGCGAAGACCTCGTTGTTGCCGTTGGACTCCCAGTCCCAGACTCCCTGCGAGCCCTTCTTGCGGTAGGGGCTGGCCGCCAGGTTGCCGGTCATCCCTTGCTCGAATCGCGCATCGGCCCACAGGCCACCCTCGGTGCCGATGTGCTTCAGAACCTGCAGGAACTGCGGCCCCTTGAGCTCCAGTGCCTCGTCGAGATCGTACAGCGGCCAACGGCCTTCCGCCTGCGCCTTCATGGGGATCGCCTCCGGGCTCCAGAACCATTTCCAGGCGACCTGGGTCTGCTCCCAGTGCGGGGTCTTCTCGTTGCCGGCCCGGATGAACCACTGGTTGTCGATGTTGGGCGGCAGAGCACTCTGCATCCACACCGCCTGCCCCTCGGCGGGCGGCGTGGCGGGCAGGCCAGCCTGATGCCCCTGCACGGCGAAGCCGGAGCCGGCGGCCAGGGCCTTGTCCCACACCCACGGGCCGTGTAGCATCATGACCGACTTGGCGGCGATGTAGCTGGCTTCCATGTCGCCCTCCCACAGCCGGGTCCACATGCTCGGGGGCATCCAGCCTTCGTCGTTCGCCGCCAGGAAGAACTCGTAGGCATGGCGGTAGGGGGAATCCTCGGCGTTGAACTTGGCCTTGCCCTGCCAGCAATCGCGCTGCCGATCCCGTTGACCATCGGGGAGGGCCAGGGGGATGCAGTCCATGTAGTTGTTGCCGAAGATCCAGTTGTGCCAGGCCTGGTTCCAGAACCAGTCCACGCCATCGGTCTTGGCTGCCCAGGCCGCACCCTCAGCCAGCCACTTCTTGAGGTCCTCCCAGGTCTTGACGTCCCTCTGTGGATCGAGCCCGGCCTGGTCCATCAGTTCCTTGTTGTACTGCCAGGTCATGACGAAGCCCTGGAAGACGTCCAGGGAACGGGGGCCAGGCAGACCGTGCAGGTCCGACCACATGTTCTTGACGTCGAACTGCCAGCGATCCCACCAGGGGAAGTCAAGCTCGTCCAGGTTGACAGCCATCTGGTAGTTGTTCTTGTCGAAGAAGATCTGCATCTCCTGGGTGAGCTCGATGGCCGGGAGATACCCGCCCGCGACCTTCGCCTCGTGAGCAGCCGCCGTGTCCTCGTTGATGGAGAACACGTTGATCTTGATCCCTGGATGTGAGGCATCGAACACGTTCCAGATCTCGCGGTACGGCCCTTCGTACTCCGCCAGGGACATGACATCCAGGGTCACCTCTTTCGCCGCCGGAGGCGCCGCGGCCGGTGCTTCCGTTGCCGCCGGTTTCACGGCGGGCTGTTCCGGAGCCGGGGCCGGGCCTGCGCAGGCAGCAAACGCCGCGCCAGCCGCCGTCATGGCACTTAGACGCAGGAAATCTCGGCGGCTAAGCATATTCTCGCTCATCTTTGTACCTCCTCAAACTGTGTGTGAAGTGAAGATTCGACTAACACAAGATGCCAATCGGTTGTAGCAGGTTCACACCACCTCCTTTCTGGACACTCCATTGAGACTGCATAGGGGCTCAGAGCGCATGACTACATCCGCACGGCATAGCCGTTGGGAAACTCCGGGCCGAGTTGATAATCCACGATGCGTTCGAGAAACTTGAGATACTCGATGCCGTCCCTGGCCGCTGTATCCGGATCGGGGATCATCGGCGCGCTTTCGATGGTGCAATAGCCGTCGTAGCCGATTTTCTTCGCCGCCCGGAGCACGGCCTTGAAGTCCACCGTGCCGTATCCCGGCGTAAGGGAGTTGGAATCGCGGAAGTGCATGTGCCACAGCAAGGGGCCGGCATCTATCACCGCTTCGTAGGGATTCAGCTCCTCGAAGTTGGCGTGGAACCAGTCTATCTGAATGCCGATGTTCTCCCGTTCGGTCAACTCGATCATGCGCTTGTGATTGAGCACCGTGTTGACAAACTTGCCCATCTCCAGATGATTCGTGGCCTCAAACACCAGCCGAATGTTCTTGCCTTGCGCATAATCCGCCATGCGTCGCAATGCATCCACCGCCACCGCCGTGCATTCAGCCACGTTGTCACGGGTGATGTCACCGTGTATGGCCACGGCCACCGTGACAAAGGGGGCTCCTAACTCGGCCGCAAAATCAACGGAGGACCTGGTCTCCGAAACGGCCAGGTCAGCCGTCTTGGGTTCGGTCAAGGTCTTGTAGGTGGGAGAAAACGGGTCCCACTCTTCGCCCCAGCACTCGTTGATGCAAGAAACCGCCAGCCCATACTCTGCCTTGAGTCGCTGGTGAGTTTCCAGGTAGTCTTCCATCTTCACGCCGAGCCCATAGCGCCCTTTGGGCGGTGTGATCTCAATGGCGTCATACCCGCACCTCTTCAGCCGCTCGTAGGTCTTTTCCGGATGCAGATAAGCCTCTCTCTGCCCGAAAGTGAGCTGGAAGTAGCTGAACTTGAGTTTATTGCCGGTCATGACGTACTCCTGTTGAAGGTTGGTAAGGTTGGTGAGGTTGGCACGAGTGCCTCTTCAGCTACCACCTATCTGGCCATCCCCGAGCACCCCAGAAGATCAAGCAATCTCTTCGTCTCTGCATGGAAGTAGTCAACGGCCCAGGAGATGATGTGGTGGTACACAGTGACGTTTTGATGCCCATCAGCCATCAGATCTCTGAGATCGCGGCACGCCCCCATGCCCATGGCAGTGTAGTAACACACCTTGCTGATACCGCTCTCGATGATACCTGCATACGCGCTTTCATCCAGACCCGACGCGCCATGCATCACCAAAGGCACCTCTACGAGAGCGTAAATCCGTCGCACCCGCTCCAGGTCCAGACAGGGTTCTCCTTTGTACAGCCCATGCACATTGCCAAAGGATATGGCCAGGGCGTCCACGCCGGTTCTCTCCACAAACTCTGCCGCCGCATCCGGATCGGTGAAGGCCCTCTCGGAGTTGCCCTCTTCTGAGGCTGCCTCAGAACCGCCCATGCTGCCCAGCTCAGCCTCCACACTCACGCCGACGCTATGAGCAACCCTCACGATCTCTTTCGTCTGGCGAACATTCTCCTCAAACGACAGGTTTGAACCATCGAACATGACTGAGGAAGTGCCCAGGTGTATCGCCCTCACCACCTCTTCGAGATTCTGCCCATGATCCAGGATCGTGGCCACGGGAACGCCAGCTCTTGTGGCAGCATTGACGATCAACGGAATGCCCAGTTCCATAGGGACCTTCGGTGTCACCCCCCGGTTGTAGGCAAGGATAAGCGGAGATGCTTTCTCCTCTGCGGCCATCACCTGGCCGATCACCATTTCGAGGTTGCCTGCCAGGAGACTGGGAACGCCATATCCCCGCCTCCGGGCTTGCGAAAGCACCTCCTTCAGGCCCGCAAGAGGCATGGTCTGCCCTTTCTACTCGCCAGTGAGCCTGGCCAGTGCCTCGTCCACCGAGCCGTTGTCGTGGACGATGTGCTTCAGGGCGTGGATCATGGCCGGCGCGTTGCCGCTCTGCCAGACGTTACGTCCAAAGGTGATGCCTGCTGCGCCCGCCTGCACGACACTCTGGGCCATACGTAGGACATCGGCGTCTGTTTCCAGCCTGGGGCCGCCAGCGGCCACCACCAGCGCTGGCGCGGCCATCTCCACCACACGGGCGAAGGTCTCCGCCGAACCGGTGTAGTAGGTCTTGATGATGTCCACGCCCAATTCCATGGCCAGACGGGCTGCATAGCCCACCTGGGTCACCGAATACCTCTCGTCGGGTGGGACGAGTTCACCACAAGGGTAGGAATGGACGATAACCGGCAGAGCCACTTTCTCCGCTTCGCGCACCAACGCACCGAGATTGGACAGAAGGAGTGGTTGCTGCACGCTGCCCACCGTCAGCGCCATGGCAATGGCATCGGCTCCCAATTGCAGAGCATCCTCCACCCAACTGACACACACGTCTCGCTCGGGATGAAAGGGAGAGAGGGTAGAGCACTTCAGGATCAGGGCAATGCGTCCGGCATGGGAAGCAAAGCATCGCTCGGCGATCCCCTTCATCATCACCATCGCATCGGGACCGGCAGCGGCGACGCGATCAACCACCCGGCGGATGTTCTCCAACCCCTCCAGGACACCGTAGCTCGGTGCATGGTCTATGGCTATGGTGAGGATGCGTCCCGATGTAGGATTTTGCATCCTTGCCACCCGAATCGCTTTGCCCAGCATGGTCAAAGCACCCCCCTTTCTCTCGCCGTCTGGCTATGACCTATCTCTCAAGCGGGCCAGCTCTCTGAAGTCCGCCTTCACGTGCTCGTACAGCCTTTTGTAGAGAGCAAAGTACTCCATGTACAACTCGTGGTTTTCCCGCTTGGGCTCCACAGGCGCGGTGTACTCCGCCCACTCCTTGGCCACCGAGAAGTCCTTGAAGACGCCCGTGACCACGCCGGCCAGGATGGCATCCCCCAAAGGTGCGCCGGTGCGCTGCTTCACCAGCACCGTCGGCACGTTGAACACATCGGTAATGATCTGTCGCCAAAGCACGCTCACCGTTCCGCCTTCGTGGAACACAATGGGGTAGTTGATCTTGAGACCAGCTTCCTTGATCAGCCGGTACGAGTCGTACAAGGCATAGGCGACGGCCTCCATCATGGCCCTGACGATGTGCCCTTTGCTATGGTGCAGGGACAGGCCGAAGATCACCCCCTTGGCATACTGATCCCAGATCGGCGTCCGCTCTCCCATCAGAAACGGCAGGATGACGAGGCCCTCACTGCCCGCCGGCACCTTTTTTGCCTGCAGGTTGAGCAGATCGTAGGAACTGACCCCAAGGACACGCTCTGTCTCCACCTCGAGCTGGGAGAAGTTATCGCGCAGATAGCGGATGGACTGGCCGCCGGTCATCGTCGAAGGGATCGTCATGTACGTGTGGGCCGAGTCGATGGTGAAGCCGAGGTTGATCATGGAAAGGCCCGCGGGAGTGAACATGAAGTCCGCATCCCGGAAGATCACACCGAAGTTGCCGACGGTGCCGAGGTTGCTCATGATGTCGCCTTCCTCGGTGACACCGGCGGCGATACAACTGGCATTGAAGTCCACCTGCGTGGCTACGGGAATGCCCGCCACCAGGCCCGTCTCCGCCGCGGCCTCTGGAGTGACCACACCGGCGACCTCCTCACAGTCAACCAAATCGGGGAGGATGGCCGGGTCAATTCCGATCTCCGCCAATATTCGTTCATCGAAACTCCGCCCCAGGATCTCGTAGGCGACGCCGTAGAAGGCAGCCGCGGGGTAGTTGACTACCGCCCTCCCGGTGAGTTTCAAGGTGATGAACCCGTCAATGGTGAGGGCCTTGTGGATACGCCGGAAGGAATCGGGGCGGTTGTTCTTCTCCCATAGCAGATTCACGAGTGCAGGATGATCCTCCAGCCGGTTGGCCGTGAGGCGCATTATTCTCTCTTCCCCCACGTGCTCCTTCAGCCACTCCACCTCCTTTGTGGCGCGCCGGTCCATGAGGTTGTAGGCGCGGTGAATGGGATGGTGATCTCTGTCTACCATCACCATGGAGGGGAGGGCGGAGGAGACGGCCAGGCCCCGAATCTCGCCAGGATTGATGCGCGCCTGAGCAAGGCAATCCTTGATCATGCGGCAGGCGATGGTCCAGTACAGAACCGGGTCGTGCTCCGACCACCCCGGCTTTTCGTGGAAGAACGGATACTCTTCGAAAGCGGAACCCAGAACGTCTCCTTCGGCGGTGATGATACATGCCTTGGCTCCGCCTGTCCCATAGTCGAGTCCCAGCAGGTAGTCTGCCACAACAATTCCTCCAGTTGGTGATTCTGTGCTCTTTATGCTTCGAGAAGCCGCTTCACAAGGAGGGCAATCCGGCCCTGTCTTGCTTCCCCTCTTCTGCCAGCTTCTTGCCCACAGCCCCTCCGGGATGGGTCATGCCGAAGTCATCTCGGGAATACCCTCTGAGCTGCAGCAGCAGCACACAAAGGGCATCGCCAGCCGCGCCATTGACCAGAGAGCTGCCGGTAGCGATCAGGCCGTAGGGGTCCACATCTCCCACGGTCCTTACGTTGAAGACGGCATCGCTCATCTGGGCCAGCGGCGACTGCGGGGCCTCGGTCTGAGCGATGATCCTGGCCCCACGAGCGCGGGCGATCTGGGCAAGCTGGTTGATCTCCGCGCTGTGACCGCCCTTGGAGATGATGTATACCACGTCGCTGGCCGTGATGGCTCCGGAGCCACCGTGGATGCTATCAGCAGCGTTGATGCAGAGGGCTGGCGTGCCGCAACAGGAGAGCAGGTGAGCGAAGCGCTGAGCGATGGCGTGTGAGGTGCCCGCTCCGGTCACCAGAACATGGCCGGCACAATTCAGCAAAAGGGCAACCACCTCCGCCAGGCTCTCGTCGAATTGATCCGCCAGGGCTGTGACCGCCTGCGCCTCACACGTGACCACTTCCCTGGCTTTGACAATCATCTGTGCTATTGAGGTACTCTCCATGCCTGGCCTGATCCTTTAGACTGGCTCAGCACGCAGCGCTTGAGCGGTGGCATGGTCGGTGACCAGCACATCCAGGATCTTGCCGCGCAGCGCCGCACGAATGATGTCGTATTTGATTTCCCCTCCGCCGATTCCTATGACGCGGGGGATAGCCTTGATTTGCTCCAGCGTCAGACCGATAATGCGATCGTTGATCTCCACGTCCAGGGGGTTCCCGTGGGCATCCAGGTAGCGCAGCGCGATATCGCCAACAGCTTGCGCCGCCTTCAGCGTCTCCAAATCGTTAGGGGTGATGATGGTGCCATCGCGCAGCAGAATGGTGTCGGGCTGTAACACGCCCAGGCCCACTACGGCAATGTCGGCCTTTGCCCCCAGTGCCAGTGTTTCCGAAATCTGTTTGTCTGCCATGAGCGCCTCGGCCGCCGCTCGCATGGATACGATTCCCGGCGCAGGCAACAACCGCAGCCTGGCATTAAGCTTTTGGCTCACCCTGCGAGTGAGCTCGGCGGAGTGTTCCAGTTCATCCACCGGTCCCAATCCGCCCAGCATTTGCACAATGGTGACACCGGGGTAGGACTTGAAGGGCAAGGCATCGGCCATGGCCAGTATGGAAAGCCCCCACGCGATGCACACGATCTCGTTGCCGGAAATGCAGCGCACCAGACACTCGGCGGCGGCAGGGCCAAGCTCACGTTTGACGTTGGCGGGGTCTTGCGGGTCGCTGACGGCGACAATGATCACTTCTTCCAGGCCGTACTTGTGTTCCAGTTCACGCTCCAGGTCAGCCATGCCGCTGGGGGGAGGGACGAGGGTGATGTTGACCACTTTCTCGTCGCGGGCTCGCTGCAACAGACGGGAGACTTTGGGCCTGGAAAGACCGAAGCGCCCGGCGATTTGTTGCTGGGTCAGACCGTCAGCATAATAAGACTGAGCGATTCGGTAGAGGAGTCGGTGATGCTCTCTGCTGATTGCCACATCGCCTCCGAGGATTGAGCAAACATGCACCATTGAACACCTGCTCAGATTATAGCACAGCTTCTCGCGTTTGTCAAGATCGTATTCGGGAGCGCAGCAATTCTCAATTTGGCCAAGAGATGGTAAACTACACCCTCACCTGCAAGCCAGAGTCGCATCAGGCGCTGTATGAGGAACTGGCCCTCTTGGAGAAGGTGGAGGGGGCTATCTCCACTATCTCCACCATGACGGTGCGTCGCTGGAATGGGCGCTACTATGAGCGCTGGATCTATCGCTGGGCCGAGCGGTTGCCACTGCGCAAAACCGCCGACACCGTGTGGGTCAACTGGTGCGAGGTGACCATTGTCCATGAGGCCACCGGCGAGCAGCTCTATCACAGCAGCTGGGCTACTGATCATGAGATAGACAGTCAGAACGTGGTGGAGATCGTTGCCGATGGACGCAGTCGCTGGAAGGTGGAGAACGAAGGCTTCAATATTGCTGGGGCGAATGCGGCCTATTTGACAGGGGAGGATTCCTGGGTAGAATAGGGGTATCTCGCGAGCAGCAAATCCGCCGGGAATCTGGCTGGCAGCGAGTGTGCAGTTTCTACCGACCCAGTGGTTGATCGTGCCGTGCTTGACCCCTACAGCATGGTTGTGAGCAG
Source organism: Chloroflexota bacterium (assembly GCA_014383605.1). The sequence continues at coordinate 2,118 of JACNHM010000558.1, read as the reverse complement.
GTTGAAAGGCTTCTCCAGGTGCAAGGGACGCCGTTTCTGTCTGACCCTGAGGTTCTCGCCGCCAGGGCGAGCTACAGCGCCGCGTTGGAACGGTTCTCCCCGCAACTGGTGGAGGCCGGCCGGCGTGTGCTGAACCGCATCGCCACGCCCAATTGGACCCTGGAATGGTACCTGCCTCGCTGGCTGGGCGATGCTTTCGGCCTGCCGGCTGACCTGACCCAGGCCCTGGTCTTGTCCAACGTGTATGGATTATCCTACGTTCGCCTCCAGGACGACCTGGTGGATGGCGAGGTTGACCGGGTATCCTGGGAATCCACGATTCTGTTGGCTGCCGCCCTGCATCACCTGTGGATGTCCCAGTACGTCCAGCTCTTTGCGGGGACATCCCCGTTTTGGCGCTACTTCGAGGAGTTCATGGCCCAGTGGCTGCGGGCCACGCTGCGCAGCAACGAACCTCCGGCCATTGACTTTCAGTCCTACAGGGAAGAAAACTTCCTCCGTCTGGCGGAGCGAGGGGCGCCCCTCAAGATCTGCTGCGCTGGGGCCTGCCTGCTGGCAAGTCGAAGGGAACTCATCGCGCCTCTGACGTCGGCCGTGGATCATTTCCTCGTCAGTGCCGTCCTGCTGGATCACGCCAAGGACTGGGCCGACGACCTGGTGGCTGGCCGCTACAACGTTTTCGTGGCCTACGTCTCTCCCCAGCCACAGGAACCCGATCAACAGGAGAACCACCGCCGCCAGGTTCTGGAAGAGATCTGCTGGGGCGAGGCGGCGCGGCCTTATTTCGACCGGGTACAAAAGCACGTGCACATCGCCCTGGAGAAAGCGCAGGCGGTGGATTGCCCCGGCCTGAACCAGCATATGCGATCGTTTGAGAGCCAGGTGGTGACCATTCGTGACCGTCTGGCTGATGAGACCAAGGCGTGGCTGCGAACGATCACGGAGCAGCTTTTCGGATTGGCCACGCCGTCGGAGTCTGCAACAATTCCTGAAGAAAGGGGGTGATCGAGGTGGCAAGTCGAGAGCAGTTGGAGCGATTGGTGGGCCAGGCGCTGTTGGACGTGGGCTTCCGCAGCCGGTTGCTCGGCGACCCGGCAGGCGCGGCGCAAGACATCGGCGTGCATCTGACGCGGGGCCAGGCCCAGCGCATCCGGCAATGGGATGCAGGGGCACTGGACGCGCTGGCCGGGCCCTTCGAGGACTGGTTGGCCCAGCTCATCCAGTGGCTGATCTCCCATTTCGGGAGAGGGTGGTAGCGACATCGGCAAAGGGGGTGATCGAAGTGGCGAGTCGGGAGCAGTTGGAGCGATTGGCGGGCCAGGCGCTGTTGGACGTGGGCTTCCGCAGCCGGTTGCTCGGCGACCCGGCAGGCGCGGCGCAAGACATCGGCGTGCATCTGACGCGGGGCCAGGCTCAGCGCATCCGGCAATGGGATGCAGGGGCACTGGACGCGCTGGCCGGGCCCTTTGGGGACTGGCTGGCCCAGCTCATGCAGTGGCTGATGGGGTTGATCGGCAAGGATCTATGGTAGCACTTCTGCGTTGAGAGGACCGGCGGGCGCTTTCCCTGGCGAGAAGAGAAGAGGGGCGTTCCCCCCTCGGGATTTGTCTGCCTGGGCCAGGGGACGCAGCCCCATTTCGACCGGGTGCAAAGGAACATCCCTGTCGTTGGTGGGGCTGCCTTTGGGATTGCCGGCGCGGTCTGACTCTCCGACTATGCTTGAGACAAGGAGGTGATCCGAATGGCAAGTCGCCAGGAACTGGAGCGAGTGACGGGTAGAGTGTTGTCCGATGCCGACTTCCGGCAGAGATTGTTGAAGGACCCGGAAGGCGCGGCAAGGGGCATTGACGTGGCTTTGACGCAGGAGCAGGCTGATCGTATCAAGGGATTGGATGCGGACAAACTGGAAAGTTTGGCGGCCGATTTCCGGAAGCTGATCGGGCCTGGCCTGCACTTTCTGTGGTAGCATCTCCCGTCGAGGAGACCATAGGGTCTGCGCAGAGGCAGCCATTCCCAGGCATGGCTGCCTCTGTCCGTTTTTCGCATTGGGGCAAAAGCCGCACGTGGAGCAGCCTTTCCAGGCTGCTCGGCAGGCTCGAAAGCCTGCCCCACGTGTCA
>JACNHM010000157.1 GCA_014383605.1 Chloroflexota bacterium | reverse complement strand
ATCCAGCGAGAGAAGGAACCAAATAATGATGAAACACCTGAAAGGCTTTATCTTGTCATCTGCGTGGGTTCTGTGGATTGTTCTGCTGATAACGCAAATCATACTGAGCTTGTTTCTCTACAATCCCGCTGGCTACCAGGCCCTCAGGATCGTGGGGTGGATAGTCGGGGCAGCCGCGGGCCTCTTTGGCGTGCTGCCCATGATCACCTTGCGCAAAAAAGGAGGCGCACCAAAGGAGAAGGACTACACCCATACAACGACCCTCGTTGATAGCGGGGTTTATGCTGTTGTCCGGCATCCCCAATACCTGTCCTTTATGCTGCTCAGCCTCTTTCTCATCCTCGTTGCACAACACTGGCTGATCACGGTGATTGGCATTGCAGCCATGGCTTTGGTCTACGCGGGGATAGTTCCACAGGCGGACCAGGCCAGCATCGAGAAGTTTGGCGATAAGTACAAACGCTACATGCGAAAAGTGCCGGGAGTGAATGTCCTGGCAGGGGTCATACGGCTGCTACAACGTGGCAAAATGGAGGGAGAAAGATGACCGCACAACAAGAACCCTGGCACGAGGAGGGAAGAGCCCAAAGATACGCCAGATGGAGGAGAATAAGCTCCTGGATGGTTTATGCCCCTTTCGCCAGAAAGATCGCGGCATGCATGGCCCCTTCGCCTGGAGAGGCAACCATCGTGGACCTGGGCACTGGACCGGGCCTGCTCCCAGTTGAGCTCCGTAAGCTCTGGCCACAAGCGAGGATCATCGGAGTTGACCCATCCGCTGAAATGATCAATATAGCCAGAAAGAACGCCGATGAAGCGGGGGTGTCAAATTTTGAGACGAGGGTAGGAATAGCGGAGGAGATACCGATAGAGTCAAACTCGGTGGATCTGGTGGTTACCCAATCCTCACTTCATGAGTGGGACAACCCACAGAAAGGCCTCGCAGAGATATTCCGGGTTTTGAAACCCGGCGGCAGCCTGATCCTCAAGGATTATAACCGGGCCTGGCTCTCCGACTGGAAGCGCAAACTGTTCGGGTTCTTTCACCACCTGGACATGTTCAAATTCACCTTCGAGGAAGTCGCTGATCTGATGAGGGAGGCCGGCTTTGGTGAGATCAAAGGCCAGGGGAAAGGGCTGCAGTTCTTTGTCCGGGCCCTAAAGCGATAGAAGATGAACCTTATTGTAACGTGCCGTGAAAAAGTGCAAACGCCCTTAAGGAGGTGTTGAATGTGATCTATGTACAGGTTGAGCGATGTACTGGATGTGGGGTTTGTATCCAGATTTGCCCGGCGGTCGCCATCGCTCTGCAGAGAGGGGTGGCGGCCATTGACCAGGCGGAGTGCACGGAGTGCGAGGTTTGTTTGGAAGCCTGCCCTGAGGGGGCGATCCTCAGTGTGAGCGAACCGGCGGAGGAGGTTGGCCTGCCGGCGTTGCGTCCGGAGCCGGAGGTGATCCGCATTCAAGTACCGCAGCTGGCTGTGCAGCCGGAAACCGAAATGGCCCCCGTGCCGTGGCACGCCAAGGTGCTGCCAACAGTGGCGGCGGCGCTGGTCTACGTGGGCCGGGAGCTTCCGCGCATCGTGCCGGCAGTGCTGGATGCACTGGAGCGTCGCAGCAGCGAGCGCACAGTGTCCGAGCAGCCTTCCAATGGACAGGGCGTGGCCAGAAATGGCCGTGGAGGTGGGCAGCGGCACCGACGCCGACGGCGAGGAGGGTGAACAGATCATGCCCATCCATGAATACTGGCGCAGAACGAGGGCAGGCGGCGAGTGAGGATCCTCTTCGCCCTCAAGCAGATTGACTACGAACCCCAGGGCATCCTGCACCTGTCCAGCGCGCTCAAGGCCGCCGGGCACGAGGTAGCCTTGACCGTGGCCTCGATGGAAGATCCGGTGCAGTTCGCCGTGCAGTTCGCACCGCACGTCGTCGCCTACAGCGTCACCACCGGTTCCCAGGGCACCTATCTGGAGCTGAACCGCCGCATCAAGGAGCGTGTGGACGTTTTCTCCGCCTTCGGCGGGCCGCACGCCACCTTCTTCCCCGAGATGATCGAGGAAGAGGGGGTGGACGGCGTCTGCCGCGGCGAGGGCGAGGAAGCGCTGCTCGACCTGGTCCAAGCCCTGGAGGGGGGGAAGCCCGTGTCCGGAATCGCCAACTGGTGGATCAAGGCCGGTGGCCAGATCTATCGCACCCTCCCACGTCCCCTGATCGGTGACCTGGATGCGCTGCCGCTGCCCGATCGCAGGCTGGTCTACGAGAAAGACCGCTTCAGCGGTCGCAGCCGGCTCAAGCACTTCATCACCGGCCGTGGCTGCCCTTACAACTGCACCTACTGCTTCAACCAGGCTTTCAACGAGTTGTACCGCGGCAAGGGGCGGCTGGTGCGGCGGCGCAGCGTGGACAACGTGCTGGAGGAACTGCGCTGGGTGAAGGCCGACTACCCCCTCGAATTCGTGGTCTTCCTCGATGACACCTTCATCGTGCCTGCCGATTGGACGGAGGAGTTCTGCCGCCAGTATCCCGCAGCCGTTGGCCTGCCCTTCTTCTGCAACGTGCGCGCCAATCTGGTCACGCGGGAGATGATGCGGCAACTCCGGCAAGCGGGCTGCGTGAGTGTGGGCATGGGCATCGAAACGGCCGACGACCGGCTGCGCAACGACCTGCTGGAGCGGCGCATGTCCCGCCAGCAGATCATCGCCGCCAGCCAGATCATCCGCGAAGAGGGCATCCACCTGATCACCACCAACATGCTGGGTTTGCCCACGGGTTCGCTGGAGACGGATTTGGCCACGTTGGAACTGAACGTCGCCTGCCAGCCCGGCTACGCCAATGCCTTCCTCTACCAGCCCTACCCGCGGACGGCGCTGGGTGACTTCGCCCAGCAGCAGGGACTGATAGAGGGCAGCTTCGACGACATCAGCACCTCGGCCTGGGATCGTTCCATCCTGCGCTTTGGCAGCCCGCAGGAGAAGCGCCAGGTGGAGAATCTGAACAAGCTGTTTGCCATCGCCGTGGAGTGGCCGCGGCTCCTGCCGCTGGTGCGCTGGCTGATCCGGCGGCCCCGCAATGGGCTGTTCCGGTTGGCCTACAAGGTGTGGAAGGGCTACGCCATCAAGCAGCGTATCCACCCTTATCGTCCCTCGTTGGCGGAATACGTGGAGACCATCCAGCGCTTCATGCGCTTCGACTGAGCCGTTCGATCTTCGTGAGACGTGACGGGTGATCCGTGCCCCCCGTGCCACACGTGTAGTATCTCTCCAGCGCAGCGATGAATCAACCTTGACATCTGCGCCTGGTGTAGGGTATAATGGGGCAGCAGCACTCCATTCGTCCGCACTTTCCATCTACTCTACTGGGAGGAAAAATGACCACCAAAGGCACAGTGCTGGTGATTGACGATGACCCCGATTTCTCGGAGGTCGTGAGGATCGCCCTGCAATCGGATGGCTTCCGGGTGCTCACCGCCGCCGATGGGGAGCAGGGCCTGGCCCTGATGAGAGAGCAGAAGCCCGACCTGGTGTTCCTGGACATCATCATGATCGTCCCCACCGAAGGTGTCTACGTGAGCCAGGTGATGGCGGAAGATCCCCAACTGCGGGACGTCCCGCTGGTCATCGTCTCTTCCATCATCGACTCACCGTACGCCGCACAGTTCCCGCAGGATCGTTACCTGCACACCAAGATGTTCCTCAACAAACCGGTCTCCATCCCCAGGCTGCTGGAGATCGCCAACAAGTACGCGACGGCTTGATGGTAGAGCTGTGGGCTGGTAGATTGGGAGATTGGTAAACTGGTAAACTGGTGCATAGACTGAGTACGGCTAACCAATCTACCAATCTACCAATCTACCAGTCTACCGATGTACCAACGTTCCCACCCTGGGTGTCATGTTAGAAGAGCAACTCTCTTTCCACACCGAGCTTATAGAACGCATTGATTGGCTCCTGCGGCTGCGCTGGCTGGCCGTCGTGGGGACGCTGTCGGCCATCCTGGTGGCCAGCGGCCTCTTTCCTGGCGTCCTCCCTATCGGCCCTATGGTGGCTATCGTCGCCGCCATCGTCTTCTATAACCTTCTGTTTCTCCTCTACGCCCGTGTCCTGCAGGCTGATGCAGCCGCCGCCGGCAGGTGGCGGCGCACCCTGCTCTTTGCCAGCGTGCAGATCGTGCTGGACCTGCTGGCCTTGGCCGCCCTCCTGCATTTCTCCGGCGGCGTCGAAAACCCCTGCGCCATGTTCTTCGTCCTGCACGTGATCATTGCCAGCATCCTGCTGCCGCGTGGGATGAGCTTCGCGGTCGCCGGTTTCGCTTCCATCCTCTTCGCGGCGCTGGCGCTGCTCGAATACACGGGACTGATCCCGCACCACCCGCTCCCCGGGCTGGCCGGCGTTGGCCTGCACCGCCAGGTGCCCTATCTGCTGGTCAGCGTTCTGGCTACCGTGACGGCGCTGTTTGCGGCCGTCTACATGGCTTCCTCGATCAGCGGGCAACTGAGGACCAAGGAGCGCGAACTGGTGAGGAGCAGCAAGGCCGCCGCGGCCCGCAGCCGGGAGCTGGAAGCGGTCACCACGCGGCTGCGAGGGATTGACGAGGAGCGCACCCGCTTCATGATGCTGGTCAGTCACGAGCTGCGAGCGCCGCTCAACACCATCTACAGCGTGCTGGATCTGGCCACGGGCGGATATGCGTCGCCGGAGAAGTCCCAGGAGATGCTGCTGCGGGCCAAGCAGCGCGTGACCGAGATGCTGAAACTGATCAACGAGCTCTTGATGCTGGCCAAGGCCAGGGAGGAGGAGTTCAAGGAGAAGGAGAGGGAGCTGACGCAACTGGCCGACATCTTGCAGGATGTGGTCAAGTTGATGCGGGTGGAGGCGGAGAGCAAGGATATGTTCCTGGGCGTGGACATCGCCCCCGACGTGCCGTCGGTGTGGGTCAACCCCGACCGCATCAAGCTGGTCTGGACCAACCTGCTGAGCAATGCCATCAAGTACACCGAGCCGGGCGGCATCATCGTGGCCTCGCTGAGCGCCAACGAGGGGTTTGTGCGCGGCTCGGTGCGGGACACGGGCATCGGCATTGCCCCTGAGGACCAGCCTAGCATCTTCAGCGATTTCTTCCGGGCCAAGAACGCCCGCCAACTCTCGGCCATCGGCACCGGCATCGGCCTGAGTCTGGTGAAGCGGATCATCGAGAACGCCGAAGGCCGCATCTGGCTGAAGTCGGAGTTGGGGAAGGGGAGCGAGTTTGTCTTCGAATTACCCAGGGGGGCTTGAGCAAGCTCAGAAGCCGGAGTTCTTGGAGATCCCCGGCTTCTTGCAGGCATTCAGAAACCCGGCTTCTCGCAGAAGCCGGGTTTCTCGATTCTTTAGCCGTTGGCCGAGGCTCTTTTCTCCAACTCCTCTCGCGTGTGGCGCAGCCGGGAGGAGATGACGTCGGCCAACTGTTTCATGACCACGAAGCCGATGTGAGTGTGTTGGCCGAACAGCGTGTTCAGGTCACTGCCTGGGATGGCGCATACTTTTGTCCGTTCCAGGGCGCGGGCCGTGGCCGTGAACCGCTGTTGTTTCACCACCGACGACCAGCCGAAGATGTGCCCGGGCTCCACCTCCTCGATGGTGATGTCCCCGCTGCGCTCCACGGCGGAGCGTAGTCGGATTTGCAGCGCCACCCGTCCTTCCTGAAGGATGTACAGTTCTTCGGCTGTTTCCTGCGCGCTGAAGATCGTCTCCCCTGCCTCGTATACCCTTTCGTGGCATAGAGGCGCGATGAGGCTCAGTTCTTCGTCATCTAGTTCGCTGAACAACTCGCAGCGGCGAAGGGCTTCCATAGGCGTTATTTGCTCCTTCCGTCTGGCACGAGTAGGGGCAGGCCTTGCGCCTGCCCAAGGGCGACCGCAAGGGTCGCCCCTACACAAAGCTCTCCAGGAACCTTGCCACCTCGGTATACCAAAATACCGGCCCATCCACGCAGACGAACTTCTCCCCCACGTTGCAGCGCCCGCACTTGCCGATGCCGCACTTCATCTTCGCTTCCAGGGTCATGAGCATCTGCGGGGGTTTGAACTTCAACTTCTCCAGCGTCAGGATGGTGAACTTGATCATGATCGGCGGGCCGCAGATGATGGCTACGGCGTTTTCCGGCGAAGGGGCGACCTGCTCCAGCAGTTGCGTGATCAGCCCCACGTTGCCCGTCCACTGCTCATCGCCCTCGTCCACGGTGACGTGCAGCTCGGTGTCCGGCGCGGCGGCCCAGGCGTCGTATTCGTCGGTGAAGATCAGGAGCGAAGGGTCGCGTGCCGCCCAGAGGATGGTCAGGTGGCCGTAGTCGTCGCGGCTATCGAGGATGGTGTGGATCACCGGGCGCAGCGGCGCGCCGCCGATGCCGCCGCCGAGGACGATGACGTCCTGGCCTTTGATGTCGTCCAGGGGGAACCAGTTGCCCAGCGGCCCGCGCACGCCGACGGTGGCTCCCGGCTCCAGGCTGTGCAGCGCGTCGGTCACCGTGCCGATGCGGTTGATGGCGAACTCCAGCGCCGGGCTGCGCTCGGCCGTGGAGGCCAGCCCGAAAGGCGCTTCGCCCACGCCGAAGGCGGAGACGAAGGCGAACTGGCCGGGGCGGTAGTCGAATGGCTGCCCGTCGTTCAGCTCAATCTGGAACAGCTTGATGTCCTGAGCGGTGTCTTTGATGCCGACCAGCGTGCCCAGATAGGGACGCAATGGGTTGTTTCTCTCGTTCATTGGCTCTCCCTTGCGTGGGAGGTACACAAGTACACAAGGAAACAAGTACACAAGGAACGATGTTGGGGCTTCCTTTGCCTACTTGTCTACCTGTCTACTTGTATCCTTCCCTTATTGCTCAGCCGCGGCGGCCGCCAAGGCGGCGACGTCCCCCAGCATCTCGGCGATGTCCACGCCCACGGGGCAGACGGCGATGCAGCGCCCGCAGCCCACGCAGGCCACAGCGCCGAAGTCCTGCGGGCAATAGTTGAACTTGCAGTAGTAGCGGTTGCGCAGCCGGTGCATTTTCGATGGGCGGGGATTGTGGCCGCCGGCGATGCGGCGGTAGGCCGCGGCCATGCAGCTATCCCAACTGCGCAGCCGCTCGATGCGGATGCCGCCCGGCCCGGCGGCCGTGGTGTAGTCCCGCACGTCGAAGCAGCGGCAGGTGGGGCAGACGTAGGTGCAGGCGTGGCAGCTCAGGCAGCGCTCCGTGAAGCGGCTCCAGTAGAGCTCGTTGAACAGCGCCGGCCAGGCTTCCGGTTCCAGAACAGGCACTGACTGGCCGGACCTGTCGGAAACAGGGGCAAGCTGATCCGTTTCCTCGGCATCCAGCGCCGCCAGCAACGCGGTTCCCTTCTCGGTGATCTCCCGTACCAAATACCCACCATCTACCTCGTAGAGCATGACGTCCACGTCGGCGCTGGCGTCGGGCGCGCCACCGATGGAGGTGCAGAAGCAGTCGGGCCACAAGCGAGGGCAAGCCAGCCCCACCAGCGTCGTATTGCGCCGCCGTTGAGCATAGTAGGCGTCGGCAGGCTCGTGCTCCACCAGCAGGGCATCGAGCACGCGCAACCCCCGGGCGTCGCAGGGGCGGACGGCGAAGAGCACCTGTTCCTCCTGCGGCAGGGCCTCGTCCAATGTTACCTCGTTGCCTCGCTTCTCGATCTCCAGGAGCACTTCCGTGCCAGGGAGGAGATAGGTCTTGGGCGACATGGCCGTGCGCTGGAAATCGAAGACCACCTCGTCGCTGGAAGCGACGGGACGGTACAGGAGTTCGCTTTCCACCTGCCGCGGGGCGATGACGGTGGCGTGCTCCATCAGAGCGTCGAGCCAGGCTTTCAAATCATCCCTGTTTGTGATCCTCATGAGTTCCCCTCTTCTCAAGTAACCCAGTTCTCCAGATCCAGACCCGGGACGCGGGAGTAGTGGTCTGTGTTGTTGGTCACTAGCACACAATTGTTGGCCAGTGCGATGCTGCCGATAAAAAGATCTGCATCC
>JACNHM010000151.1 GCA_014383605.1 Chloroflexota bacterium | reverse complement strand
CTCACTCTTCACGTGATCTCCGGCCCCGCCGTCCAGTCGTAGCCGATGCTGGGGTCGTCGTGAGGGATGCGCCCCTCGTCGCTGCCGTCGTACTCGTGCGATACGACGTAGAAGATGTGCGCCGGGCCGGCCAGTACCCGATAGCCGTGGGCCACGCCGGGGGGGATCTTCAGCACCACCGGGGCATGGCCCTCGCCCATCAGCAGTTCCTGCAACTCGCCGTGGGTGGGCGAGTCAGGGCGGGTATCGTAGAGCGCCACCTTGATGGTGCCCACGGCCACGTACCACCAATCCGTCTGCTTCTGGTGCACGTGCCAGGCTTTGGCCACGCCGGCGTAGGACATCGTGTGGCTCCACTGGCCGAAACCTTCCGGGAAGATGCCGTCGCTGAGGCGAATGACCTCCCGAAAGAACCCCCGCTCGTCCGTGTGCGTGACCACCTTCTTGATCTCTACGCCGTCAATTGTCCCAGACATACGATTCTCCTTGAAGAGGTTCGGTGTTGCGTGTTCGGTGTTCGGTGTTCGGGGTTTGGCGTCAAAGGCGCTTGTCAGGTTTGCAGCGACGCGGGTCAGGATGCCTGCGCAGATAGCGGACGAAGCCACCGATGAGGTTGGCGGTCTTCTCCGCCTGTGCGTAGATGGCGGTGAACTGCTCCTGAGAAATGTACTGCCGGTCAAGCGCAATGTGGAGCAGTGACTGCACTTCCACCGCCGAGCGACGAGCATAGCTGAGGAACCTGACGAAGTCCGCGTGGCTATCACATCCAAAACCTTCGGCGATGTTGGACATGACCGAGATGGCAGCGCCGGTGATCTGACCCCGCAAACGCCGATCTTTGGCCAACCTGCCTTGCTCGACCACATCATAAACCATGTTCGTCAGCTCCCGCGCCGCCTTCCATCCCTCAATGTCTTCAAACCGCTCTATCACTGCCATGTTCTCTCTCCGAACCCCAAACGCCGAACCCCAAACCCCAAACGCCGAACCCCGAACTCCGAACCCTAAACTCGCGTCAGAGTGACCACCTCGCCATCGCGCACCTGCTTGAAGATTGTGGCATCACCCCGCACGTGGCCGGTGGGATTCACCGGGCTGGCGGCCCGCGGCTGATCGCCGACGCTGGCCGGCGTGCGGCCGAAGAAGATGCAGAAAGCACTGCCCGTCGGCCAGTAGCCCAGCTCGCCCACGGCCACGTCGGCGCGGGCATCGTCCGCCTGATCCTCGTGCACGGGAATGCGGAAGTAGATTTCCTCGCCCCAGCGGTTGCCCCGCGCCGTGATGGGCAACGCCTCCCAGATGGCCTGGGCGGTGGGGCTATCGTTCAACTCTGCTTCGGCGGTCACGCCGCCAGCGGTGATGCGGATCGTGGGCATGGCTCTCCTCCTTCGGTTTGTCAACTGCCCATACAATACACCGAAACAGCCCCACTGTCAAGTGAAGAGACCTCCTTGCCGAAGCAGCGTTGTTGACCTCTTCGTCGTTTTCGTGTATACTTCCTATCGCCAGGGGGCAGAGCGCTCGGAACCTCTCTTGCCAGCCCGCCTTTTCGGCAACCTGACCCCGGCCTGGGGCAATGCCGCGCTTTCCTCCATCACCAGCCGCTCTGCTCGCTCGCTTTTCGCTTACCTGATCGCCTATCGCCACTGTGCCCACGGCCGCGACCTGTTGGCCGGCGCCTTCTGGCCACATTCAACCAACACCCTCATCCTCAGGAACCGGCGGCTGTGAGCGAACGCATAGCCGAAAGCGTGCGCCAACGGCCAGAAGAACCAGCGCCCGCCCCTCTCGCAGGAGGCGGGCGCTGCTGTTTGACAGCACAGGCGATAAGGACTACAATCCCATCAGGCACCACGCACCTCGCATCACGTACCACGAGAGGATGAAACTCATGAACAGCACCGAACCGGACTCCCGTGCCAGGCTGCGTTCCCTGCCCCGCAACGTCTGGGCCACCAGCCTGACCAGCTTCTTCATGGACATCTCCAGCGAGATGGTCATCAACATCCTGCCCCTGTTCCTGGCCAACGTGCTGGGCGTCCAGGCCGACATCATCGGCCTCATCGAGGGCGTGGCGGAAGCGACGGCCAGCCTGCTCAAGGTCTTCTCCGGCTGGCTCTCCGACCGCTTGCGCGCCCGCAAGTGGCTGGCCGTGGCCGGCTACGCCCTCTCCGCCCTGGCCAAGCCCTTCTTCTACTTCGCCAACTCCTGGGGCGCCGTGGCCGGCGTGCGCTGGGCCGACCGCGTGGGCAAGGGCATCCGCACCGCGCCCCGCGACGCCCTCGTCGCCGATTCCATTGACGAGCGCCACCGCGGGCTGGCCTTCGGCTTCCATCGCGCCGCCGACACCGGCGGCGCCATGCTGGGACTGCTCATCGCCCTGGGCATCGCCTGGTACACCCAGTCCAATGCTCTCGCCCTGGGCCGCAACACCTTCCAGACGGTGGTGCTCATCAGCCTGATCCCCGCTTTCCTGGCCGTGCTCTCGCTGGCCCTCGGCGCGCGGGACGTGCCCGTGACCAAGACGCGGGCCAGGCCCCGCTTCGCCTTCCGCAGCCTGGGCCGCCGCTTCATGATCTTCCTGCTCATCGTCGGCCTCTTCGACCTGGGCAACTCCTCCGACGCCTTCCTGATCCTGCGGGCGCAGGAGCGGGGGCTGAGCGTGCTGTCCATTCTGGGCATGCTGGTCACCTTCAACGCCGTGTACACGCTGGTCAGCACGCCCGCCGGCTCGCTATCCGATCGCGTGGGGCGGCGGCGGCTCATCGTCGGCGGCTGGCTGGTCTACGCCGCCATCTACCTGGGGTTCGGACTGGCCCGCACGGGCTGGCACGTCTGGACGCTGTACGCCATCTACGGCGTTTACTACGGCCTGGCCTACGGCACGGCCAAGGCCATGGTCGCCGACATCGTGCCGGAAGAGCTGCGCGGCACCGCCTACGGCACCTACAACGCCGTGCTGGGCCTGCTCGACTTCCCCGCCTCGCTCATCGCCGGGCTGCTGTGGCGCTACCTGGCCCCGTCGGCGCCCTTCTACTTCGGCGGCGCGCTGGCCCTGGCCGCCGCGCTGCTGATGGCCCTGGTGATGCCCACTGGCGCAAGGGACGAGAGCGCGTTGACTTGACGGCGTGTTGAAGCTAGCTTATAACAGGAGTTACGCAGTTGTCCTTCAAAAGGGTGGGTTTGACCGCGGAGCACGCTGAGAACGCCGAGATTTCCTGGATTTTCTCTGCGCACTCCGCGTTCTCGGCGGTAAATAAGTTCTGACTGCGTAAGTCCTGTTATAATTGTTGTGCGGAATGTCCGGAGACGCTTGACGCCACTGAAAGAGGTCCAAGGAGGAAAAGTGATGCGACAATTCAAAATCATCGTTGAGAAACACCCCGATGGGTACGTTGCCTATCCTCTCGGCCTAAAGGGCGTTGTCGTCGGAGAAGGTGATACGTACGAAGAAGCGCTTGCCGATGTCAAGTCGGCCATCCAGTTTCATATCGAGACATTTGGTGCGGACGTTGTCCTCGATTACGAAGTACCCGTGCTTGAGGCGTTCGTGGCTGAGGCAGGGGTGGCTGCCTAATATCCAAATTCCCCGTAGATGCTCCTCGTGCCAAAGTCATCAAAGCCTTTGAACACCTGGGATTTCAATTGGTACGCAGAGGCGCACATATCGCCATGGTGCGAGAGAATCCCGATGGAACGCGAACACCCCTGACAATGCCCAATCATCGTCGCATCAAGGCCTCGACCCTGCGGACTATTTGCACCCAATCGGGGATTTCACGACAGGACTTCCTGAAAGCCTACGAGCAAGCATAACCTACATGCTTCCAGAGTCCCGATTTGACAGCTTCTCGGACCTTTTGTACAATCGCTGCATCCTGAAGGAGGTCAGTGATATGAGCTACGCCATGTGCATGAATATCCAGAATCGCATCCGCCTCAACGGCGGAGACGCACCCGCGCCTTGGCGTAGTGCGCCCACTTACTGAAGGGTTATGTAAAACTCTTGGCCGTGGGGGCGCTGCGCACCCCACGGCTTTTTGATTCCTATTCATCCTTGTCAGCAAACAAGCTGCCAGCGAAGCCGTGGGTTGCCCCACGGCTTTTTGCGTTTTGAACTCCGGAAAGATTATCTTGGTTGGAGGCGGTCTCCTGACCGCCGTCCCACGGTGCTGACTGCCGGTCAGGAGACCGGCAGAGAACCGGTTCATCAGGAGGACTACCATGGCTCAAATCACACACGAAATCAAGGCATCCTACGCCTTCGTGGAACGCAACTTCAACCTGATCAAGCGCTACTGGGGCTGGGAGGTGGTGTGGCTCCTCTACTCCATCGTCAACGCCCTGGCCATCACCTTCATCGGCAAGGCCTCGGGGGCCATCACCGGCCGCTCCCTGACTCAATTGGAGATTGACACGGCGATCCTCTACCTGCTGGTGGGCACGCTGGTGTGGCATTACCTGTCCGTGATCTTCCACGACATCAGCGAAGCCATCGCCTGGGAGCGCTGGGAGGGCACCATCGAGTACACCTTCATGGCCCCCGTCACTCGCTTCACCCACATGATGGGGCAAACCGCCTTTTGCGTTATCTACGGTGTGCTGCGCACCGGCGTCGTCATGCTGGTAGTCAGCCTGTTCTTCCGGCTGGACCTGAACCAGGCCAACGTGCTGGGCAGCGGGCTGGTGCTGCTGGCGGGCAGCCTGTCCTTCATCGGACTGGGCGTGACCGCCGCCGTGCTGCCCTTGCTCTTCCCGGAGCGGGGCGCACAGATGACCCACGCCCTGCAGGCGCTGGTGCTGCTGGTATCCGGCGTCTACTACCCCATCTCCGTGCTGCCCACCTGGCTGCAGCCGGTGGCCCGGTTGTCGCCGGCAACCTACGTGCTGGAAGGCATGCGGGCGGGCATCCTGGAAGGCGCAAGCACCGCAGCCTTGCTGCGCTATGTCTGGCCGCTGCTGCTCATGGGGGTCATCTTCATCCCCCTGGGCGTGTACATCTTCCGCCTGGCCGAGCGCTACGCCAAGCGCGCCGGCAAGCTGACGCGCAGCGGATAAAGCACGAAACACAAAGCGTAAGCATGAATGTCAGATCACGCTCTACGGTTTACGTTTTACGCTTTACGTTTTCCGTTACGTCCGTTACGTCAAGGAGAATCAACGTGATAGACATGCGAACCTTTCGCCTTTCCAATGCTCTGCACCTTCCGACCATGCTGTGCAGAAGAGAGGAACACAACGATGAACGATAACCACGTCGCTTTGTCGGTCCAACACGCCGAGAAAGTGTTCAAGAAGAACGGCCCGGGCAGTTGGTGGAAACGGCTGCGCGGCAAAAAGAACGGCGCCAGCGACGAGACACCGCGCCAGGTCATCGCCGTCAACGACGTGAGCTTCGTCGTACAGCGCGGCGAGATCTTCGGCATCCTGGGCCCCAATGGCTCCGGCAAGTCCACGCTGGTGCGGTTGGTGGCCACGCTGCTGCAGCCGGACGGCGGCACCGTTACCGTCTTCGGCCACGACGTGCAGCGGGAGGAAATGGCCGTCAAGCGGCTGATCAACCGCGTCTCCGCGGAAGCCTCGTTCTTCAAGAAGCTGTCGCCCATGGAGAACCTGCTCTACGCGGCGCGGCTCTATGGCCTGCCGGCGGGGACGGCGCGGCAAGAGGTGGTGCGCATCCTCACCCGCTTGGGCATCAAGAAGCGCAACATCCGCCAGCCGGTGGAAGACATGTCCCGCGGCATGCAGCAGAAGGTAGCCATCGCCCGCGCCTTCCTCACACAGCCGGTCCTCTTGCTGCTGGATGAGCCGACCACGGGGCTGGACCCCCGCTCCAAGCGAGAGGTGCAGGCCTTAGTGACCGAGCTGCGGCATACGCACAACGCCACCATCTTGCTGACCACGCACGACATGAACGAGGCCGATGCTCTCTGCGACCGCGTGGCCATTCTGGACGAGGGACGCATCGTCGCCCTGGACACGCCTGCCCGGCTCAAGGCCCTGGTGGAACCGACCAACGGGCACGAGACCACGCTGGAGGACGTCTTCATGGAGTTGACAGGCAAGGTGCTGATAGAAGAGTGACGGCGTTTGACAACGTAGCCCAAGAGGAGTAGAATGGGGGGCGCTGGCAGACTACCTCCGTAGCACTGCCCCGTCCCCCACTTCAATTGCGAAAAGAGAAAAGAAAGGAGACCCCATGCCACGAGAGATCATCGCTACCGGAAGGGCACCCGCCGCCGTGGGCCCCTACTCGCAGGCCGTACGCGCAGGCAACCTGGTCTTCACCGCCGGCCAGATCGGCATAGACCCTGTGCTGGGACAACTGCGCACCGGGATCGCTGCCCAGACACGCCAGGCGCTGGCTAATCTGCAGGCCGTGCTGGAAGCCGCCGGCAGCAGCCTGAACCAGGTGGTCAAGACCACCATCTTCCTGCAGGACATGGCTGACTTCGCCACTGTCAACCAGATCTACGGCAGCGGTTTCACGGCTGCGCCGCCTGCTCGCTCCACCGTGCAAGTCGCCGCCCTCCCGCTGGGAGCGCTGGTGGAGATCGAAGCCATCGCCCTGGCAGAGTGAGGGAGCACCCCCGCCAGCAGCCTGCTCTCGTCGCCCGTGCGCAACGCAGAGAGCGTGCTTGCCCTTTGTCGCAAATTCCTGTATAATGTATCTTACTATCAAGAGCGTGCAGTGAAAGCCCGACTGCACAAGCCCCATCAGAGGAGAAGAAAGAACTGCCCATGACTCAGACACAAAACGCCCAGCCAGTACAAGTGCCAGAGGAGGTGAACACACAAGAAACAGAACAGCTCGAACATCTCATGGAAACAGAAATGGCCCAGGCCTACGCTTACCAGGCGCTGGAGCACGGTCAGATCCTGGACGGTACCATCATCAGCATCAGCCCCACGGAAATCCTGATTGACGTCGGCTCCAAGAGCGAGGGGATCGTCTCCAGTCGTGAACTGGAGCAACTGGGGCAAGAGTACCTCTCCAATCTCAGCGTGGGCGACGCGGTACTAGCCTATGTCGTCCGGCCGGAAGACAGGCACGGCAACATCATCCTGTCTCTGGCTCGAGCCCAGCAGGAACGGGATTGGCGAGAGGCCGAGCGGCTCTTCGAAGCGCAGGAAAGCTTCGAGGCCAAGATCACCGGCTGCAATCGCGGCGGCCTCATCGTGGAAATGGGGCAAGTGAGCGGGTTTGCGCCCGGTTCTCAGTTGGTCATCCAGCATCACGACGAGAAGCCATCGGAGACGAGGGGCGCCGGTCGCTGGTCTCACTTGGTGGGCAAACAGCTCTTATTCAAGATCATCGAACTGGACCGCGACCGCAACCGCCTCATCCTCTCCGAGCGACTGGCCATGCGCGAGTGGCGCCGCCAGGAAAAGGAGCGGTTGCTGAGCGAGTTGCGCAGAGGAGATATCCGCAAGGGCGTGGTCACCAGCCTGACCGATTTCGGCGCTTTTGTAGACCTTGGCGGTGCGGACGGTCTGATCCATCTCTCGGAGCTTTCCTGGGGCCAGATACAACACTCCAGGGAAGTGCTCGAAGTAGGCCAGGAAGTAGAGGTCTACGTCCTGAAAGTGGAGCGGGAGCGGAGGCGGATCGGCTTGAGCCTGCGGCAACTGCAGCCTGAGCCCTGGAGCGTGGTACACGAGACCTACGCCGTGGGCCAACTCGTGGAAGGCACCATCACCAAGCTCACCGATTTTGGCGCTTTCGCCAGCGTGGGGCCAGGCATCGAAGGGTTGATCCACATCTCAGAGATGGCCGAGCATCGGATCACCCATCCCCGCGAGGTGGTGAAACGAGGCGATGTCCTGACCATGCGCATCATCCGCATTGAGCCCCAACGCCGCCGCATAGCCCTCAGCCTCAGACAAGCGCCCGAGGATCAGTACGTGGAATTCGACTGGCGCGAAGAGATCCCCGGCGAAGAGGAAGAAGAGGATTTCGTCGAGGAGATCATCGTCGAAGAGGCAGAGGCCGAGCCTGTGGACGTGGAGGAGGCAAAAGCTGAACCCATGGCCGAGGAAGCCGAAGCCGAACC
>JACNHM010000242.1 GCA_014383605.1 Chloroflexota bacterium | reverse complement strand
ATGAAGCCTTTCCCAATGGTGTCACCCTGGGGAAAGGCTTTTCTTTTGTACATTGGAGAAGGTGGTCTACCTCTTGTGTTGACGTCCTTTACTTCACCGCAGAGCACACGGAGCACGCAGAGATTCTTAGGTTTTCTCAGCGTCCTCGGCGGTCTCAGCGGTTGAAAAGCGGTCGAACCTGGCGTCAACACGGTTAGGGGAAACTATCACTGGAGGATCATTGATGAAAAGCGACGTCGTCAAACGAGGCGTGGAACGGGCGCCGCACCGCTCGCTGCTGCGGGCGCTGGGCTGTACCGACCGGGAAATAGACCAGCCCTTCATCGGCGTGATCAATTCCTACAACGAGGCGATCCCCGGCCACATCGGGCTGCGCCAGATCGCCGACGCCGTCAAGGCCGGCATCCGCATGGCCGGTGGCACCCCCTTCGAGTGCAACACCATCGGCGTCTGCGACGGGCTGGCCATGAACCACCCGGGCATGAAGTATTCCCTGGCCAGCCGCGAGCTCATCGCCGATTCGGTGGAGATCGTCGCCCAGGCCCACGCCTTCGACGCCCTGGTGCTCATCCCCAACTGCGACAAGATCATCCCCGGCATGTTGATGGCCGCCGCCCGGCTCAACCTGCCGGCCATCGTCGTCAGCGGCGGGCCCATGCTGGCCGGCCGCCTGGACGGTCGGGCCGTGGACCTGGCCGACGTCTTCATGGCCGTGGGCGCGGTCAGCCGGGGCGAGATGACCGAAGCCGATCTGGATCGGTTGGAGCGGGTGGCCTGCCCCGGCTGCGGCTCCTGCGCCGGCATGTTCACCGCCAACACCATGAACTGCCTCACCGAAGCGCTGGGCCTGGGCTTGCCCGGCCACGGAACGATCCCCGCCATTCACGCCGGCCGCATCACGCTGGCCAAACAGGCCGGCATGCAGATCATGGAGCTTCTGGCCCGCGACATCAGGCCCCTGGACATTCTCACCCCTGCCGCTTTCCGTAACGCCTTCACCGTGGACATGGCCCTGGGCGGATCCACCAACTCGGTGCTGCATCTGCTGGCCATCGCCCACGAAGCCGGCGTGGAGATCCCCCTGAGCGAGCTGAACGACTACAGCGATCGCACGCCGCACCTGTGCCGCATGAGCCCGGCGGTCGGTGGTCATCACATCGAAGACCTGGACCGCGCCGGCGGCGTCCCGGCGGTGATGCTCTGCCTGATGGAAGGCGGCCTGCTGGACGCCAGCGTGCTCACCGTGACCGGGCGCACGCTGGCCAAGAACCTCAGCACGACCAGGGTGCGCGACTATGCGGTCATCTATCCCTTCGATATACCCTACTCCCCCACCGGCGGGCTGGCTATCCTCTTCGGCAACCTGGCCCCCGACGGCGCCGTGGTCAAGCAGGCTGTCGTCGCCCCGCAGATGCGCCAGCACACCGGCCCGGCGCGGGTCTTCGATTCCGAAGAAGCGGCCACAGCGGCCATCGTGGCCGGGCAGTTCACGGAAGGCGACGTGCTGGTCATCCGCTACGAGGGCCCCAAGGGCGGGCCGGGGATGCGGGAGATGCTCACGCCCACCTCGCTGCTTTCGGGCATGGGCCTGGACGACAAGGTGGCCCTGCTGACCGACGGGCGCTTCTCCGGCGCTACGCGCGGCGCGGCCATCGGCCACATCTCCCCGGAAGCCGCCGAACGCGGCCCGCTGGCCGCCGTCCGCCAGGGCGATCTGATCCGCATAGACATCCCCCAGCGCACGCTCACGCTGGAGGTGGACGAAGCCGAGATCGCCCGCCGCTTGGCCGAGCTGCCGCCGTGGGAATCAGCGGTCAGAAGCGGCTACCTGCGGCGCTATACGCAGATGGTCACGTCGGCCAGCACAGGAGCAGTGTTCCGAGAGTAGAGGTTGGAGGTTGGATACGGAAGATAGAGAAGAATCCGTGCTGATCCGTGTCCCATATATAGAGTTGGAAAAGGGAGGAGATACGATGAAACTGACAGGAGCGCAAGTTGTCTGGGAAAGCCTGGTGCGCGAAGGGGTAGACACCGCCTTCGGTATTTCGGGCGGAGCGGTGATCCACCTGTATCACGCCCTGCCCGACTACCCCATCCACCACGTGCTCATGCGCCACGAGCAGGCCGCGGCCCACGCCGCCGATGGCTACGCCCGCGCCACCGGCAAGGTCGGTGTCTGCATCGCCACCTCTGGCCCCGGGGCGACCAACCTGGTCACCGGGCTGGCCACAGCCTACATGGACTCGTCGCCGTTGGTGGCCATCACCGGCCAGGTGGCCACACCAGTGATCGGCACCGACGCCTTTCAAGAAGTGGATACCACCGGCATCACCCTGCCTGTCACCAAGCACAACACCCTGGTCACCGACATCGCGGAACTGCCCACGGTGATCAAGGAGGCCTTCCACATCGCCCGCAGCGGGCGGCCGGGACCGGTGCTCATTGACATCGCCAAAGACGTCCAGGCCGCCGAGATCGAGTACCTCTACCCGGACGAGGTGGACCTGCCGGGGTACCGTCTGCCGCAAAACGACCTCGCCTCCCCGCTCCAACAGGCCGCCCAGATGCTCAATGAAGCTCAGAGGCCGCTGATCATTGCCGGGCACGGCGTGGTGCTGGCCGGCGCTGAAGACGACCTGCTGGCACTGGTCGAAAAGGCTAACATCCCCGTCGTCACCACCCTGCTGGGCATCGGCGCCGTGCCCGAGACCCACCCGCTCTGCCTGCGTATGGCCGGGATGCACGGCGAGGCCTACACCAACCGGGCGCTGAGCGAGGCCGATCTCATCGTCTCCCTGGGCAGCCGCTTCGACGACCGCTTGACGGGGCCGGTCAGCCAGTTCGCCCGCCAGGCGCGGGTCATTCACGTGGACGTGGACCCGGCCGAGATCAACAAGAACGTGCCCGCCGACCTGCCCGTGGTGGGCGATCTGAAAGAGGTGCTGCCCGCCCTGACCCCCCTGGTCGAAGCCAAAGAGCGCCCGGTGTGGCTGGGCCGCATCCAGGAATGGCGCGGCGAATCGGCCGAGAGGGACATCCTGACCCAGGAAACCGACAAACTGCTACCCCAATACGTCGTGCGTCAGATCTGGCAGGCCACGCAGGGCAACGTCGTCGTGGTCTCCGACGTGGGACAGAACCAGATGTGGGAGGCGCAGTACTTCATCCACCACCGGCGGCGGGCATTGCTCTCTTCCGGCGGCTTGGGGACGATGGGCTTCGCCCTGCCGGCGGCCATCGGCGCCCAGATGGGGTTGCCCGACGAGCAGGTGTGGGTCACCGTCGGCGATGGCGGTTTCCAGATGAACATCCAGGAGCTGGCGACGGTTGTCCAGGAGAAGCTGCCCCTCAAGATCGCCATCCTGAACAACGGCTACCTGGGCATGGTGCGCCAGTGGCAGCAGTTGTTCTTCGAGGGACGCTACTCCGGCACACCGCTCTTGGGGCCGGACTTCGCCAAGGTGGCTGAAGCCTACGGCATCACCGGCCTGACCGTGCGCGAGAAAAGCCAGGTGGTGCCCGCCATCGCCCAGGCTATGGCCACCAACGGCCCCGTGCTGCTGGACTTCCGCATCGAGCAGGAGGAGAACGTCTATCCCATGGTCTCCCCCGGAGGACCCGTGCACGACATGATCCGCCGCCCCGCGGCCGAGGATAACGAGCGAAGGAGGACAGCAGGAAGAAGATGATGATAAGACATACGCTGATCGCCCTCATGGAAGACAAACCCGGTGTGCTCAACCGCGTCTCCAGCCTGTTTCGCCGCCGCAACTACAACATCGAGAGCCTGACCGTCGGCCACAGCGAGACGCCAGGCATCTCCCGCATGACCGTCGTCGTCAGCGGCGACGAACGCATCGTCCAGCAGGTGATCGAACAACTGTCCAAACTGATCAACGTCACGCAAGTGGTAGACGTGAGTGAAGAGCCCGCCGTGATCCGCGAATTGGCCCTGATCAAAGTCCAGGCCGCCCACGGCACCCGCTCCGAGATCATGGAGCTGGCCAACGTCTTTCGCGCCCGCGTGGTGGACGTGGGCGCCACCTCGTTGACGGTGGAGATCACCGGGCAGGAGGACAAGGTGGATTCGCTGATCGGGCTGCTGCAGCCTTTCGGCATCAAGGAGCTGGCCCGCACCGGCCGCGTGGCCATGGTGCGCAGCGGCAATGGCGGCCAGGCCGCTCATGCCCTATAAGCCGCCAGATTTTTGCGTTGTTGGCGAGAATTAGCCGCGTGGTACGTGTTGCGTATTGCGTGTTCCGTTCTACGCACCACGCAACACGAGATCAGTTTAGTTGAGGACTGGCCGCGCCAAGTCTCGCTCTGACTACCATAACCTTTCAAGGAGGACACTATCATGGCCAACATCTACTACGACGCCGACGCCAACCTGGAGCTTCTGGCGGACAAGAACATCGCCATCATCGGCTACGGCAGCCAGGGACACGCCCACGCCCTCAATCTGCAAGACAGCGGCTGTCGGGTGGCCGTCGGCTTGCGCGAAGGAGGCCGCTCCTGGGCAGCGGCGCAAGAGGCTGGTCTGACGGTCATGCCCGTGGCCGAGGCCGCCGCCTGGGCGGACGTCGTCATGATCCTGGTGCCCGACCCCGTGCAGCCAGCGCTCTACCGCCAGACCATCGCGCCGGGCCTAAAATCCGGCGACACGCTGATGTTCGCCCACGGCTTCAACATCCGCTTTCACCAGATCGTGCCACCGCCGGACGTGGACGTGAGCATGATCGCCCCCAAGTCGCCCGGCCATCGCCTGCGCGAGCTTTATCAGGAGGGCACGGGCACGCCGGCGCTGCTGGCCGTGCACCAGGATGTCAGCGGCCAGGCCAAGGAGATGGCCCTGGCCTACGCCAGGGGCATCGGCTGCACGCGGGCCGGCGTCATCGAGACCACCTTCGCCGAGGAGACCGAGACCGATCTGTTCGGCGAGCAGGCAGTGCTCTGCGGCGGCGTCTCGGCGCTCATCAAAGCCGGCTTCGAGACGCTGGTGGAAGCTGGCTACCAGCCGGAGATCGCCTACTTCGAGTGTCTGCACGAACTGAAGCTCATCGTAGACCTGATCCAGCAGGGCGGCCTGAGCTACATGCGCTTCTCGGTCAGCGAGACCGCCGAGCATGGCGACTACACCGGCGGTCGCCGCATCATCACCGACGAGACCCGCGCCGAAATGCGCCGCATGCTGGCCGAGGTCCAGGACGGCTCCTATGCCCGCTCCTGGATCCTGGAGAACCAGGCCGGCCGGCCCTTCTTCAACACCATGCGCCAGCGGGAGAAGGCACACCCCATCGAGCAGGTGGGGCGAAAGCTGCGGGCCATGATGCCGTGGTTGAGCCCCAAATAGCTGGTACATGGTAGATTGGTAAATTGGTAAATGGTGTTTGTCCCAATCTACCAATCTACCAGTCTACCAATGTACCAACCTACCAATGTACCAACCCACCCAGGAGGAACACTTATGTCACCATCCATAGCCGACCGCGTTGTCATCTTTGACACAACGTTACGTGATGGAGAACAATCGCCGGGGGCGGCTCTCAACGTCAACGAGAAGGTCGAGCTTGCCCTGGCCCTGCAAGAGTTAGGGGTGGACGTCATCGAAGCCGGCTTCCCCATCTCCTCGCCTGGTGACTTCCGGGCTGTGCAGCGCGTCTCGCAGGAAGTGCGCGGCTGCGTCGTCTGCGGGCTGACGCGGGCCAACAAGAAGGACATTGACGCCGCCGCCGAGGCGCTGCGCGACGCCGCCCGTCCCCGCATCCACACCGGGCTGGGCGCCTCCGACATTCACATCCGCTACAAGCTGCGCACCACCCGCGAGGGGGCCCTGGAACAGGGCGTGGAAGCGGTCAGATACGCCAAGCAGTTCGTGGAGGACGTGCAGTACTACGCCGAGGACGCCGGACGGGCCGAGCCGGAGTACCTCTACCGCGTGTTGGAGGCGGTCATCGCCGCCGGGGCCACCGTGGTCAACGTCCCCGACACCACCGGCTACACCACCCCCGACGAGTTCGGAGCACTCATCCGGGGCATCGTGGAGAACGTGCCCAACATCCACCGCGCCACCATCTCCGTGCACTGCCACAACGATCTGGGCATGGCCACGGCCAACACGCTGGCCGGCGTGCGCCACGGCGCACGGCAGTTGGAGGTCACGGTCAACGGCATCGGCGAACGCGCCGGCAACTGCTCGCTGGAAGAAGTGGTCATGGCCCTCAAGACCCGCGGCGACCTCTTCGACCTGAAGACGGGTATTGACACGCGGCGCATCTACCCGGTCAGCCGGTTGGTCAGCCAGATGACCGGCATCCCGGTGCAGCCGAACAAGGCCATCGTGGGGGCCAATGCCTTCGCCCATTCCTCCGGCATCCACCAGGACGGCGTGCTGAAAGAGCGCACCACCTACGAGATCATCAGCCCCCACGACGTCGGCGTGCCCGATTCGGAGATCATCCTGTCGGCGCGGTCGGGCCGGGCCGGGCTGCGCCACCGTCTGACGGAGCTGGGCTACACCCTGGACGGGGAGCAGTTCGAGAAAGTCTACGACCGCTTCCTGAAGGTGGCCGACAAGAAGAAAACGGTGGACACCCGCGACCTGGAGGCCATCGTCGCCGACGAGGTGCAGATGTTCTTCGAGGAGACCTATCACCTGGAGCACATTCAGGTGTCCTGCGGCGACCACAGCATCCCCACGGCCACCGTGCGCATCCGAGGGCCCGATGACCAGGTCTTCTGCGACGCCGACCATGGCGCTGGGCCGGTGGACGCCGTCTACCGGGCCATCAATCGCGTCATCGGCGAGCCCAACGAGCTCATCGAGTTCTCCATCCAGGCGGTGACGGAGGGGATTGACGCCGTGGGCCGGGTGACCATCCGCATTCAGGCCGACGATCCCGTGGAGGAGAACGGCGTTCAGCGGCGCGTCTTCAGCGGCCGCGGCTCCGACACGGACATCGTGGTGGCCAGCGCCAAGGCCTACATGTTCGCGCTCAACCGGCTGATCGCTGCACGGCGCGAGTCGGCAAATTGGTAGATTGGGAAACTGGCAGACTGGGAGGCCGGCCACAAATTTACCAATCTACCAATCTACCAATCTACCGATATACCAATCTACAACGGAAAGGACATCGCCCCCATGGGCATGACACTGGCAGAGAAAATCCTGGCCGCGCACGCTGGAGTAGAGAAAGTGCATCCCGGCCAATTCATCGAAGCAGCAGTGGACGTGGTGCTGGCCAATGACATCACCGCGCCCATCGCCATCCGCGAGTTCGAGAAGCTGGGCGTGGCGCGGGTGTTCGATCCAGAACGGGTGGTGATGGTGGCCGATCACTTCGTGCCCAACAAGGACATCAGATCGGCCGAGCAGTGCGCGCAGATGCGCCGCTTTGCGCGGCAGCAGGGTCTGCCGCACCACTTCGATGTGGGCCGCATGGGCATCGAACACGTGCTGCTGCCGGAACAGGGGCTGGTGCTGCCGGGCGATGTGGTCGTGGGCGCCGACTCGCACACCTGCACCTACGGCGCGCTGGGAGCCTTCGCCACCGGCATGGGCAGCACCGACATCGCTGTGGCCATGGCCACGGGGCGCATCTGGATGCGCGTGCCGGAGACGATGCGCATCGTCTACCGCGGTGAGCTGCAGCCCTGGGTCGGCGGCAAAGACCTGATCCTCTACACCATCGGGCAGATCGGCGTCAGCGGCGCACGCTACAAGGCCATCGAGTTCGCCGGGCCAGCCGTGGACGCCCTTTCCATGGCCGGGCGCTTCACCATGGCCAACATGGCCATCGAGGCCGGCGGCAAAGCCGGGCTCTTCGCTGTGGATGAGGCCACCCGCGCCTACGTGGACAGCCGCGCCTCGCGTCCCTACCGCGTCTACCAGGCGGACGACGACGCCGCCTACGCCCAGGTCATCGAGATAGACGCCAGCCAGATCGAGCCGCAGGTGGCCTTCCCGCACCTGCCGGAGAACGCCCGCCCGGTCAGCCAGGCCGGCGACGTGCCCATTGACCAGGTCGTCATCGGCTCCTGCACCAACGGTCGCCTGGAAGACCTGCGCGTCGCCGCCG
>JACNHM010000223.1 GCA_014383605.1 Chloroflexota bacterium | reverse complement strand
CAAAGATGACACGATGGACAAGCAAGAAGGAAGGAGGAAGGATGATGCATGACGTTATCGTTATCGGCGGCGGCCCCGCTGGCATCACGGCGGCGGCCACGGCCATCAACCGGCGGCTGAACACCCTGATCATCGCCGAAAAGTGGGGCGGCCAGACCGCCTATACCATGCAGTTGCAGGACATGGAAACCTACGACCTGATCACCGGTGAGGAGCTATTGGGCCGCTTCCGCCAGCAACTGGATTACCTGGACTTCTGCCGCCACTTCGACCGCGTGGTGAAGGTGGAGCCAGCGGATGACCGCTTTATCGTCTGTACTCAGGACGGCGACTGTTTCGAATCGCTGTCTCTGATCATCGCCACCGGCGCTAAGCCGCAGCACTCGGAGGTACCGGGCGAGGAACAGCTGGTCGGGCGCGGCCTGAGCTATTCCGTGGTGACTCACGGGGCGCTTTTTCTGGGCAAGGATGTGGCCGTAGTGGGCACCTATCGCCGGGCGCAACTGGCGGCCATCGAGCTGAGCCAGTACGCCCATCAGGTCTACCTGTTCTCGCCAGACCTGTTGCCTGCCGACTGGCCGCTGGTGCCGGTGCTGCGCCGCCTGCCGAACGTGCAGATCTACGAAGGGGCCACCGTGCTGGAAGTGAAGGGCGACCGCTTCGTGGAAGGCATCGTGGTGCAGACGGTGGACGGCGCGATGCTGGACGTGCCCGTGAAGGGCGTGTTTGTCAAGCTGCCGCGCAATCCCAACTCCGAACTGGTGCGCGACTGGGTGGAATGCGACGAGGAAGGACGCATCAACGTCAACGTTTACGGCGCAACGAGCCATCCGGGCGTGTTCGCCGCTGGCGATGTAACCCACATCTCCGAGCAGGTGCTGGTGCACATCGGCGAAGGGGCCAAGGCCGCCGTCGAGGCCTACGGCTACCTGCTGGAACTGAAGGCGCGGGATCGCTAAGTCAGCAAATCGGAAAATCAGCAAATGGTCAAGGTGATCTTTCGGGACAAAGAATGGGAGCTGCGAGCGGGGATGACGGTACGCGATGCCATCCTCAAACTGGGGCTGGATCCGGAATCCGTGCTGGCCGTGCGCAATGGCCAGCTTATCAACGAGGCCACCCTGACGCAAGAGGGCGACACCATCAAGCTGGTGGCGGTGATCTCCGGCGGCTAGCTTCCCCAATACCCAGTCTCCAATATCCAATGCCAAATCCCAAACGGGGTGCCTCGATGAAGTGTAGGAAATGTGGTGCCGTCGCCGTCATCAACATGCGCCACCACCGGCTGGCGCTGTGCGCTGACCATTTCCTCGACTGGTTCGTGAGCTACACGCAGCGCACCATCGAGAAGTTCCACATGTTCGGCAACAGCGACCGGCTGCTGGTGGCCGTTTCCGGCGGCAAAGACAGCCTGGCGCTGTGGGACGCGCTGGAGCGGCTCGGCTATCAGGCCGATGGACTGTACATCAGCCTGGGCATCGGCGGCGGCGGGGACTACTCGGCGGCTTCGCAGGCCAAGGCGCAGGCTTTTGCCGACGCCCACGGCCTGATGCTGCACGTCGTGGACATCACAGAGACCTACAGCGAGTCCATTCCGGAACTGGCGCAGCGCACCAGGCGAGGACGAGGCAAGCCCTGCTCCGTCTGCGGTTTGGTCAAGCGGCACGTGATGAACCGGGTGACCCTGGAGGGCGGCTACGCGGCGCTGGCCACGGGGCACAATCTGGATGACGAGGCGGCGGTGCTTATGCAAAACACGCTGCGCTGGCAGACGGGCTATCTGGCCCGGCAGTCGCCGGTGCTGGAGGCCACACGCCCCGGCCTGGCCCGCAAAGTCAAGCCCTTCTGCCGCTTCTACGAGCGGGAGACGGCGGCCTACGCGCTGGTACGAGGCATTGACTACATCTACGACGAGTGCCCGCACGCCACCGGCGCCACGACGATCCATTACAAGGAATTGCTGAACCGACTGGAGGGACGCTCTCCGGGGGCCAAGCACAGCTTCTACCTGGATTTTCTGCGGGCAAAGAGAAAGCGACAACTGCTCCTGCCGGCGGAGGAAGAGCTGGATTTGCACCCCTGCGAGCGATGTGGGCAGCCGACCACCGCGCCAGAGTTGTGCGCCTTCTGTCGCCTGTGGGAATAGAGTTCGGCGTTGCGGAGTTCGGCGTTCAGAGTTCGGGATTTGAGATTTGGAGTTTGGAGTTGAAGCCCTATCGCTATTTCGACCTGATCATGGCCATCTTCGTGGCCGTGCTGCTCATCAGCAACGTCGCCTCGGCGGCCAAGATCGTCAATCTGGGGCTGCCGGTGCTCACTTTCGACGCCGGCACGCTGCTCTTCCCCGTGAGCTACATCTTCGGCGACGTGCTGGTGGAGGTGTACGGCTACCGCCGCAGCCGCCGGGTCATCTGGGTCGGCTTCGGCTGCGCCGCCCTGCTGAGCGTGACGCTGGCCGTCGTGCGGTGGCTGCCTGGCGACCCGCAATGGCTGGCCGATGTGGGGCCTGCGGCCTTCGACGGCGTGTTGGGCACGCTGGCCAGCGGGCGCATCATCGCCGCCAGCCTCATCGCCTACTTCGCTGGCGAATTCTCCAACGCCTACATCATGGCCAGGATGAAGATACGGACGCAGGGTCGCTGGCTGTGGATGCGCACCATCGCCTCCACGCTGGTAGGCGAGCTCGTGGACACGCTGCTCTTCGTCGGCATCGCCTTCCTGGGCGTCTGGCCGCTGCACCTGGTGGCCCAGATCATCATCTCCAACTACCTTTTCAAGTGCGGTGTGGAAGCCGCCGTCACACCACTCACCTACCGCCTGGTCAACTTCCTGAAGAAGGCGGAAGGCGAAGACGTCTACGATCACGACACGGACTTCAATCCCTTCAAGGTACGTGATGCAAGATCATCCGGCATGTAGCGCAAAGTACGGAACACGTAGCACGCAATACGGTCCCGTGTTTCGTGCTGCGTATTGCGTGTCTCTTGCATCCCGCATCTTGCATCTTGCATCCTGCATCTCGCATCGGCGGCATTGAACAACCATGAACGACTTCGACCTTCTCACACCCGAAGAGCTACCCCCCGACCATCGCTCCGGCTTCGTGGTCATCATCGGGCGGCCCAACGTGGGCAAGTCCACGCTGGTCAACGCCTGGCTGGGGCAGAAGATCGCCATCGTCTCTCCCAAGCCACAGACGACCCGCAACCGGCTGCTGGGCATCCTGACGCGGCCCGCGGCGCAAATCGTCTTCCTGGATACCCCCGGCATTCACAAGCCGCATCACAAGCTGGGGGAATTCATGGTGGAGACCGCCGTGCGCGCCATCCCCGATGCCGACGTCATCCTCTGGCTGGTGGACGTGTCGGTGGAGCCCACGACTGCGGATCGGCAGATCGCTGAACTGCTGGCCGAGAAGGCGGTTGGCCGGCCCGTGATCCTGGCCCTGAACAAGATGGACCTGCTGGAGCCACAAGACGTGATGCCACACAGCGAGGCGTACCTGGCCCTGGTGAACGAGGCCGCCTGGCTGCTGGTTTCGGCCACACGCGGCGACAGCCGCGATGATTTGCTGGAGAAAGTGATCGCCCTGCTGCCGCCGGGCCCCCGCTACTACCCTGCCGATCAGGTGACCGACCAGCAGGAACGCTTCATCGCCGCCGAGTTGGTGCGCGAGCAGGTGCTGCATCACACCCACCAGGAAGTGCCCCACGCCGTGGCCGTCGTGGTGCAGGAGTTCAAGCGCCGCTCCGAGGACATGACCTACATCAGCGCCAACATTTATGTCGAGCGGGAAACGCAGAAGAAGATCCTCCTCGGCACAGGCGGGCAGGTCATCAAACGCATCGGCAGGGCGGCGCGGCAGGAGATCGAGCAGTTGGTGGGCACGCGCGTCTATCTCGAATTGTGGGTCAAGGTACGGCCCAAGTGGCGGAAGAAAGAACCGGAACTGCGCCGCCTGGGCTACGCGTTGCCCCAGCGCGAGCGACCTTGACAAAATTGACAATCTGTGCTTTACTATGGCCGTGCCTCACACAAACCGGGAAGGAGGTGATGGTTATCGAGCATAAACATGCAGACCAAAGGAATCATGTACCGTCACCAGCCAATCGTATGGGGGTTGAAAAACCACCACCCGCCGCACAATCTTTACCTTTGAGGAGGCCACCATGAACTTCCTAGCCGCGTTGTTCGATTTCTCCTTCAGTGAGTTCGTTACGACCAAGATTATCAAGATCCTCTACGGGATCCTCATCGTGCTCGCGGGGATCGCTGCCCTGGTTGCGATCATCGCCGGGTTTATTGACTCTGCCGGACGAGGCGTCTTGATGCTCGTCCTCTCGCCGCTCATCTTCCTACTTTACGTCATCATGGCTCGGGTGTGGCTCGAACTCGTCATCGTGATCTTCCGCATCGCAGAGCACGTGGGCGAGATCGCCAGACAGAAGAAAACGACGCTGTAGGGCGAGAGAACACCAGTACTGCTGGCCTGGGAGCCATCAGAGGCGGTATATCAGGTAGCTGAGGAGCTTCCTGCTGCCACGAGACGCCATCGGGGGTGAGCCTGCCTCACCCCCGATTCTCGCGTGAGAAGCCTTTTCCACCGGGCAGGCTTCCAGCTTTGACAGGAACCCCAGAGAGTTGTATAATCGAGGCAACTCACCGTGAGGCGTTCCCCAAGGAGTTCAAAGGCGGTCTCCTGACCGCCCTTTCCTCAGACGCGATGCTAGCCGCTCCCGTCGGTTGGCTGCGCCGTTCAGAGACCGGCGCGAACGAGGCAAATGGACGCATATGGAACATCTTCAACGAAGGAGTAACAATATGCGCGAGATCACCACCCAAGAGATCACGGACACAGTCGCTCAACTGTGCATGGAAGCCAACTACTTCCTGCCCGAGGACGTGCTGGCCAGCCTGCGGGCAGCGCGGGAGGCCGAACCTTCCCCCATCGGAAAGGAAGTGCTCGACCGCATCCTGGAAAACGCCGGCATCGCCCGCCGCGAGCAGATGCCCCTCTGCCAGGACACGGGACTGACCGTGGTCTTCCTGGAAGTGGGACAGGAGGTGCACATCGTCGGCGGCAGCCTGATGGAAGCCATCAACGAGGGTGTGCGCCAGGGCTACACCGCAGGCTACCTGCGCAAGTCCGTAGTGGCCCATCCCTTCTCCCAGCGCATCAACACCCGCGACAACACCCCCGCCGTGATCCACACCGACATCGTACCCGGCGACAAACTCAAGATCATGGTCGTGCCCAAAGGCGGCGGCAGCGAAAACATGAGCTTCCTGGGCATGCTCAAGCCCGCCGACGGTCGCCAGGGCGTGATGGACTTCGTGGTCAACGCCGTGGACAAAGCGGGAGCGAACCCCTGCCCGCCCATCATTGTGGGCGTGGGCATTGGCGGCACCATTGACCAGACCACGCGCAGCGCCAAAAAGGCGCTGCTGCGCCAGGTGGGCGAGCCACATGCTGATCCGGAAGTAGCAGCGCTGGAAACCGACATCCTGGAGCGGGTCAACAGGCTGGGCATCGGCCCGCAGGGCTTCGGCGGACGCACCACCGCCCTGGCCGTGCACGTGGAGACCTACCCCTGCCACATCGCCAGCATGCCCGTGGTGGTGAACATCCAATGCCACAGCGCCCGGCATAAGGAGGCAGTTTTGTGAACTGGCAGGCGAGAGAAGCTGAACGATGGCTGACTCAGGCCCTTCGTGATCTGGAAGCAGCACAGAAACTTCTGCACCAGAAGGAATACAACTGGGTCTGCTTCATCGCCCAGCAAGCCGCCGAGAAAGCGGTGAAGGCTGTTCACCTGGCCCGCGGCGAGAGCGTGGAGAGGATACACAGCATCTTTGCGCTCATCAAAGGGGATCAGCGAGCGGGGGTGTCCGCCATCAGTCAATTGTCCACTCTCGTGGAACAGGCCAGAAGCCTCGACAAGACGTACATCCCTACTCGCTATCCCAACGGGGTACCTTTCGGCATCCCTGCCGATTTCTACAGTCGAGAGAATGGTGAAGAGTGCATCGCATGTGCGAAAGAGATCATCGAGGCCGTCCGCGGCATCTTGACGAGTACGTAGACACGCTGGTTGCAAAGGTACGACCTAGAGCCGTCGTCCTCTTTGGTTCGCGCGCTCGGGGGGAAGAAGATCGGTATAGCGATTACGATTTGCTTGTCATCTCAGACGAGTTGCCTGCCGACCTCTGGCAGCGTCTTGATCTGCTTTGGCAAGACAAGCCAGCGGATGTAGATGTTCTGGGTTTCACCGTAGAGGAATTGGAGGCCTGTCTGCATCGTGGTCTCATTCTCGACGCTCTGCTAGATGGAGTGACCCTGGTTGGCAACATCAAAGATTGGTGCGAACGAGCTTCGGCCTACTTGGCAGAAAGCGGTTTGGTTAGAACCCCATACGGATATTTCCATCCTTCTTGAGAACAATGACACCTTTCCTCAGAGGGGAATCCATGCAGATCACCACACCCTTAACCGATGAAATCATCGAGCAACTGCACGCCGGCGATAAGGTCACCATCACCGGCACCATCTACGTGGGCCGCGACGCCGCGCACCAGCGGATCATCGCCGCCCTCGACGCTGGCGAAGCGCTGCCTTTCGATCCCCGCGGCCAGATCATCTACTACATGGGCCCCGCGCCGGCCAAGCCGGGCGACCCCATCGGCTCGGCCGGGCCGACCACCAGCTACCGCATGGACCCCTACGCTCCCCGCTTGATGGAAGTGGGCCTCAAGGGGATGATCGGCAAGGGCAACCGCTCCCTGGCGGTGCGCGAGGCGATGCAGCAACACAAGGCCGTCTACTTCGGCGCCATCGGCGGCGCGGGAGCACTCATCGCCAAGAGCGTCAAAGCCGCCGAGGTTATCGCCTACGAGGACCTGGGAGCCGAAGCGCTGCGCCGCCTGGAGGTGCAAGACTTCCCGGCCATCGTGGTCAACGACATCTACGGCGGCGACGCCTACGAAGAAGGTAAGGCGAAGTATCGGCAGGCAGAAGTGCCATAGGCAGCAGCACACCTGCTGTGCGTAGTCCTTCAGTACATCACCGCTCTGGAAGATGCCAGGCGGAAGAAAACGGAAATCCGGGTAACACACACAAACCGCAGGAGGTGATATCATGTTAGTTGGCGAACGTATGACGCGCAATCCTGTGACCATCACCCAGGATGTAGGCATCGAGGACGCTCTGAAGACCATGCGCGACAATTCCGTCCGCCGCCTGCCCGTGCTGGACAAGAAGGGCAAGCTGGTGGGCATCGTGTCCGACAAGGATCTGCTCTACGCCTCCCCCTCGCCAGCGACGTCACTCAGCGTGCATGAGCTGCACTACCTGCTCTCCAAGCTGACCGTGAAGGAGGTCATGTCCTCGCCGGTCATCACGGTCACCGAGTACACACCGCTGGAGGAGGCGGCGCGCATCATGGTGGACAACAAGATCGGCGGTCTGCCCGTGCTGCGCAACGACAAGGTGGTGGGCATTATCACCGAGACCGACATGTTCAAGATCTTCTTGGAGATGTTGGGGGCGCGCACGAAAGGTGTGCGTTTGAGCCTGCTGGTGCCCGAGGCCAAGGGGGTGCTAGCCGAGCTCACCACCGAGATCGCCCGGCTGGGCGGCAACATCATCAGCCTGGGTACCTTCTACGGCGAAGACCCCAGCAACGCCAAGATCACCGTCAAGGTAGAAGACGTGAGCCAGGAGGATCTGCTCAGAGCATTGAAGGGAATCGCCGTGGAGATCCTCGACGCGCGCGTGGTTTAGGCAGCCTCTCACAAGCATGCCGCGGACGTCATGCCAACCGGGCCCTTCACCTATTGGTGAGGGGCTCGGTTCTTGATCGGAGGGAAGAATGCACGTCTCCCTGCTGGCCTATACGCAACTCAACCCAGATGCCGGAGCACTGCCCGAGCCGCTGCGACAGGGCGCAGGCCGCGCACCGGAGCGGCTGATCGAATACGCCGGGCGCGTGTGCTACCGTTCCACGGACAGGATGGAGCACCATCCCCACTTCATCGCCGCACGAGTGCAGGAAGGGCACGAGAGCATCATCGAACATGCCTCGTTCACCTTCCTCGTCGAGGGAATCAGCCGCGCCTGCTCGCATCAACTCGTGCGGCACCGGCTCGCCAGCTACAGTCAGGAAAGCCAGCGCTATTGC
>JACNHM010000237.1 GCA_014383605.1 Chloroflexota bacterium | reverse complement strand
AGCGAGCCACTGATGTACAGTTCATAGAAATCCTCAGAGAGCAAGCCATATTTCTCTTCGTATCTCTGGAGTTCTCTGTCCAGAGCATGGATGTCCTGAATAAGCTCGTATAGGGTCATCGGGTCACCATCCTTTCACGGCCTCGGCCTGTCTGGATTATGCCCGCATTGCGGCGATTTCACAAAATGGGCGGTGAGGTCTGGCTATGAGGCTTCGCCGCGCAGCACGTCGAGGTTCAGCAGTCGTATTGTCCAGGGCTTCAATGCGCGCAGACACACTGACTACTGCCTGCCACTTCTGAGCCTGGTGTAGCCAGAGTGCTTCGGTGTAGAGATCAGACAGCGCCTTCTGGCGACTGGCCTCTTCCAGCCTGGCTGTTGCATTCCATTAGCTGGCGTCAAGATCTGGAACTGCTTGCAGGTGCTCAACCGCCTCAGCCCAGGAACGAGCCTTCTGTGCCTTCTTGCCTTCGGCACAAAGCTCAACAGTACAGTACATTGGGCATTTTGTCAAGCCTTACTTGCGGCACAAACCCAAGTCCCGTTGATCCATTCACAAAGCGGCGGCGGAGCGCCTTTGGCCCTTTCCCGCAAAATGATGTATACTGCGCATCGGAGGCATCACACACGGAATGGATCAGCAGATGATCCGCAATTTCTGCATCATCGCCCACATTGACCACGGCAAGTCCACCCTGGCCGACCGCTTGCTGGAGCGCACCGGCGCGGTCTCCCCGCGGGATATGCAGGAGCAGTTCCTGGACGACATGGAGCTGGAGCGAGAGAAGGGCGTGACCATCAAGGCCTCGGCGGTGCGTTTGCTCTACGACGCCGCCGACGGCCAGACCTACGAGCTCAACCTGATTGACACCCCTGGCCACGTGGATTTCAGCTACGAGGTGAGCCGGGCGCTGGCTGCCTGTGAAGGCGCCGTGCTCGTCGTGGACGCCTCGCAGGGCATCGAGGCGCAGACGCTGGCCAACCTCTACCTGGCCCTCGACCAGGGGCTGGCCATCGTGCCCGTGGTCAACAAGATTGACCTGACCTCCGCCCGCACGGAGGAGGTGGTGCAGGAGTTGGACGACCTGCTGGGCATCGCCACCGAAGATGTGATCCGTACCTCGGCCAAGGAGCGGGTCGGCGTCGAGGAAGTGCTGGAGGCGGTGGTGGCGCGGGTGCCCTCGCCGCAGGGCCAGCCGGCACAGCCGCTGCGGGCGCTGATCTTCGACTCGCACTACGATTCCTACAAGGGCGCTATCGCCTACGTGCGGGTGGTGGATGGGGCCATCCAGCCCGGACAGCCGCTGATGCTCATGTCCAGCGGGCGGCGGTTGGAGCCGCTGGAGATCGGCGTCTTTCGTCCCCGCATGGAGCCGGCGGAAGGACTGACCACCGGCGAGGTGGGCTACGTGGCCACGGGGCTGAAGACGGTGGGCGAATGCCGCGTGGGGGATACGCTCACGCGGGCCGACGGCCCCGCTCTGTCACCGCTGCCGGGCTACCAGCCGGCCAAGCCCATGGTCTTCGCCGGGCTGTATCCCACCGAAGGGGAGGACTACAACCTGCTGCGCGAGTCGCTGGAGAAGCTGCAGCTCAACGACGCCTCGCTCTCCTTCCAGCCGGAGACCTCGCAGGCGCTGGGTTTCGGCTACCGCTGTGGCTTCCTGGGTCTCTTCCACATGGAGATCATCCAGGAGCGGCTGGAGCGGGAGTACGATCTGGACATCATGTTTAGCTCGCCCAGCGTGGAGTATCAGGTCAGCAAGCCCGACGGCACGGAATTGACGGTGGACAGCCCGGCCGCGCTGCCGCCGGAGAATGAGATCGCCGAGATCCGGGAGCCGTGGCTGGAGGTGCAGATCTTCAGCCCTGCCGAGTACATCGGCCCCATCATGGAGCTGGTTACCAAACGGCGGGGCGAGTTCCAGCGCATGGAGTACCTGGACCAGCGGCGGGTGCTGCTCACTTACCAGATACCGCTCATCGAGGTCATCGTGGACTTTCACGATCACCTGAAGTCTTGCACGCGGGGCTATGCTTCGATGGACTACCACCTTTCCGGCTATCGCCCTGGCGACCTGGTCAAGCTGGAGGTGCTGGTCAACCGCCAGCCGGTGGACGCGTTGTCCATCATTGTGCACCGCGATCAGGCCTATCACAAGGGACAGCAGCTCGTGGAAAAGATGCGGCAGGTCATCCCGCGGCAGATGTTCGACGTGCCCATCCAGGCGGCCGTGGGCAAGCGGGTGATCAGCCGGGCCAACGTCAAGGCCAGGCGCAAGGACGTGCTGGCCAAGTGCTACGGCGGCGACATCACTCGCAAGCGGAAGCTGTTGGAGCGCCAGAAGGCGGGCAAGAGGCGCATGAAGGTGATCGGCCAGGTGGAGATCCCGCAGGAGGCCTTCATGTCCGTGCTGCGATTGGGGGAGGATGAGCGATGAGCATGGTGAGGAAACGCAGGGTCAAGCTGACCTATCCATCTTCTCTGTTGGATGAGCCGATTCTCTACCGCCTGATCACGCAGTTCGACGTGGTGGTCAACGTCGTGGAAGCCAGCGTGACCTCGGAGCGGGGCTGGTTTATCCTGGATATGGAAGGGTCGGCCGCGGCGCTGGTGCAGGCGCGGCACTGGCTGGCCCAGCAGGGCCTGCAGGTGGAAGACGTCCCGAGGGCATAGCCGAAACCAATGCGGCGAAGCCGATGCCCTGCCATCGCGCAGGGCGTCAGCGCGTTTGGAGCCTTTCAGGGCGGCAGTATCTGGAGCGCTTATTGGCTCAGTTTGCTGGTGGGTGCCGATGGAAGGTGATCCAGATCGAACGGGCGACGGCGACGAGGGGATGTGATCGCCCTCACAGGGGAGGCCACTCAGCCATTCGGATGTTTGGCAGTATTCACAACGGCTTCCGGCACGCGTGCGGATCTGGCGACGCAACTCTGGAGAGATCTTACGAGAGCTCATCAAAGGCTGCCCGTAACTCAGCTTGCTCTGGAAGAGGATGCCCCCGTTGTGCCAGGATGGCCAGTGCCTTGGCTCTGCGCAGGATAGACCGGTGATAGGCAAGCAGTAGTTGTTCCTGCTCCGCTCTCTCGGCCTTCGTCAGAGGACGGTCTTCAGCGCTGCGGTTCAGTTGACTCAAGCGGCGTTGCTCGGCAGGCGACAGAGAAGGTTCCGTTGCTGCCCACAACGCTTCGTCGCTGAGAAGGTTCATGGCTGCCAGCTCATTTGCCAGGGCCGTTGGCAGGTCACT
Organism: Chloroflexota bacterium; assembly: GCA_014383605.1. The sequence continues at coordinate 4,946 of JACNHM010000237.1, read as the reverse complement.
ATGCTCTGGCAGCGCGGCGTCCACCGTGGTGACCAACACTTCTTCTACCGAGCGATGGGTCAGTTCGGCAATGTTCTTGAGCCGTAAGAAGATCGGTCTGGGCAACTGTATGGATACGGTATGTGCTGTCATCATGCACCTCGTCGTCTGATTTTTGCCTATCTATGCTTGATCGTCTGCCCGTATTGTAGCATGGGTAGCCCTGTTCGTCAAGAAGACATTGACAAGGTTCACCTGCCCGGCAGCATTGTTACTCCGGTTTGAGGCAAAGACTCGTGTCGGTAGTGGGATTGGGCCTGATGCCCCGCGGGATGGCTGGGCAGCCGCGTTTGTCAGGCTTTGGTGGTTAATGCTATAATTGGCCCGCCTGTGAATGCTGCTCATGCCAATCCTCAGGAGACGTACCTTGACCATCACACCGCCTGCGGAACACCGAACGCCGAACGCCGAACGCATCACGCATCGCGTCCTGCTGGTGCTCATCCTGCTCGTGGCCTTCGGGCTGCGGGCCTACAACATCCGCTGGGACGAGGGCAAGCTCACTCACCCCGACGAGCGCTCCACCGTGGCCTTCTACGCGCCCACCATGCGCTGGCCCACGGACTGGTCCACGGCCTTCGATCCCCAGCAGTCCACCTTCAACCCGCTCTGGGACCGCAACGGGGGCCATCGCCGCTCCTACACCTACGGCCACTTCCCGCTCTACCTGCTGACCATCAGCGCCGACCTGGCCAGCCGCACGGCGCCGCTTTGGCAGAAGCTGGGCGCTTCGCCGGAGACGGTGAACTTCGTGCGTTTACTGAAGGGCGTGCCCGGCTACGCCTACGTGGGTCGCTTCCTGATGGCTGTGGCCGATACCTTCACCGTTTACCTGGTCTACCTCATCGCCCGCAAGCTGTACGGTCGCCGGGCGGGGCTGCTGGCGGCGGCTTTTTCCGCCTTCACCGTCACCCAGATCCAGCTCGCCCATTTCTTCGCCGTGGACCCCATCTCGGCCACCTTCACGCTGCTGGCGCTGTACGGGGCCATGCTGATGGCCGAGCGGCGCAGCGTTGGTACGGCGGTGCTCACCGGCGTGGGCTGCGGACTGGCCATCGCCAGCAAATTCAGCGCCCTCCCTATCCTCGCCGCTCCCCTCGTCGCTACCTTCTTACCCCTGCTCAAGCGCCCGTTTCAAGCGCGGCGTGCCGAGGCCGATGCCCAATCTACCAATCTACCAGTTTCCCGGTCTACCAATGCACCAATCTACCAATCTACCAATCTACCAATCTCCCCGCTCTTCATCTCTCTCCTCGTCGCCCTGCTCGTCTTCACCATCACATCGCCCTTCGTCTTCCTCGACTGGGGTAACTGGGCGCAGGCGGTCATCAAGGAACAGGGAGCCATGGTGCGGGGGGAAGCCGATTTTCCTTTTACGCGTCAATACCGCGGCACCGTGCCCTACCTTTACCATTTCGAGCAGCAGTTGAAGTGGGGCATGGGCTGGCCGCTGGGCGTCGTGTCCCTGGCCGGGCTGGCCTGGGTGCTCGTGCGGGCCCTGCTGGGCAAAGCCAGGGCAGGCGAATGGATCCTGCTCTCCTGGATCGTCCCCTACTTCGGCATCACGGGCCTCTTCCTGGCCAAGTTCATGCGCTACATGTCGCCGATGGTGCCGCTGTTGTGCGTGATGGGGGCGGGGATGCTGTGCAAGATGCAGGAGGCAGGAAGCAAGAGGCAAAAGTCGGGCTTGCATCTTGCATCTTGCATCTTGCATCTTTCAAACTTGTTCATCGCAGCGGCTTTGCTTGGAGCAGTATTCTGGGCCCTGGCCTTCGTCAACGGCGTCTACGGTCATACCCATCCGTGGATCACCGCTTCCCGCTGGATCTACGCCCACGTGCCCGACGGCGCGGTGCTGGCCACGGAGCATTGGGACGACGACCTGCCGCTGGGATTGCCGGAGCCGCAAGCTGACATGGGCTCGCACGGCTACCGCATCGTGGATTTGCCCCTGTACGAGGACGACAACGAGGGCAAGTATCAGATCGTGCGCTCCCATCTGCAGGAAGCAGACTACGTCGTGCTCTCGTCGAACCGGCTCTACGCGTCCATCCCCCGCCTGCCCGAACGCTACCCCATGACCACCCGGTACTACGAGTTGCTTTTCAGCGGCGAGCTGGGCTTCGAGAAGGTGGCCGAGTTCACCACCTACCCCCGGTTGGGACCGCTGGTCTTCCGCGACGACCGCGCCGACGAGAGTTTCACCGTCTACGATCACCCCAAGCCCATCATCTTTGAGAAGGTACGTGACCTGAGCGACACTGAGTGGGACAGCCTGCTGGGGGGCTCCTGGCAGGGGGCCATAGCTGGCTACGTGGGCCAGCCCATCCTCCTGGCCCGCCTGTGGCCGACGTCCGAGAGGTCGCCGGCGCCGCAGCCGCCGCAGCCGGAGAAGGAGCGCAAGTCGCTGCTTTTGCAGCAGCCGGTGGACGAATTACCGGTGGTGCACGATTTCCGCTGGAACCGCTGGGCCAGCCGCTCCACCGTCGGCGCCGTGCTGGTCTGGTGGCTGGCGCTGGCAGTGCTGGGCTTGGCCGCCTGGCCGCTGACCTTCGTCGTCTTCCGTAACCTGCGAGACCGGGGCTACCTCTTCGCCCGCGGCCTGGGCCTGCTCCTCGTCGGCTACGTCAACTGGCTGCTGGCCAGCCTGCACCTGATGAAGAACAGCTTGCTGACCATCGGGCTGGGCATCGTGCTGCTGGCGCTGCTCAGCTTCTGGCTCTGGCAACGCAACCGGCAGGAGTTCGCCGCCTTCTGGCGGGCGCAGCGGCGGCTGATCCTCTTCTGCGAGGGGCTGTTCGCGGTGGCCTTCCTGGCTTTCGTCACCATCCGTCTGCTGAACCCCGACCTGTGGCAGCCCTGGCAGGGGGGCGAGAAGTTCATGGAGTTCGCCTTCCTCAATGCCATCACCCGCAGCCCCACCTTCCCGCCCTACGATCCCTACTTCGCCGGCGGCTACATGAATTACTACTACTACGGCCAGTACCTGGTGGCCGTGCTCATCAAACTGACGGGCATCCAGGCCTCGGTGGCCTTCAACCTGGCCGTGCCCACGTTGTTTGCGCTGACGGTGGCCGGGGCCTTTTCGGTGGTCTACAATCTTGCCGGGTATCAGGTCGCAGGTCGCAGGTCGCAATCCGCGATCCGCAATCCGCGATCCGCAATCCGCCATTGGTGGAAGAGGGGACTGCTGGCGGGGCTGCTGGGCTCGCTTTTCGTGGCCGTGCTGGGCAATCTCGATGGCCTGGCGCAGGTGCTGCGCGGCCTGGGTAACGTGAGTGGCAGCGGCTTCCAGAGCCAGATTCCGGGCGTGCAGACGTTGGTGCGGGCGGTCGGGGGGCTGAAAGCGGTCGTCACCACCGGGCAAAGGCTGCCGGCCTACAACTACTGGGAGCCCAGCCGCGTCATTCCGCCGACCATCAACGAGTTCCCCTACTGGAGCTTCCTCTTCGCCGATCTGCATCCGCACATGATCGGCATTCCCTTCACCGTGCTCTTCCTGGCCCTGGGGCTGAACCTGCTGGCCGGCTACTCCACCCGTTGGGACAGCCGCGGCCGCGCCGAAGGCTTGCTGAGTTTCCTCGTCTTGCCGCTGACGCTAGGCGCTTTGGCGGCCATCAACACCTGGGACCTGCCCACCTACCTGGGGCTGGGCGTGCTGGTCTACCTGGTGCGGGAGTGGCGGGGCGGGGGGCGCATCCGCTGGCTGCCGACGCTTGGCTTCGCCGTGGCCCTGGCGGCGCTCTCGCTGGGGCTCTACTACCCCTTCTTCCACTCCTACGAGGCCGTGGGCGCTGGCGGCGTGGGCTTGGTGAAGGTGAAGACCAGCCTGGGGCAGTGGCTCAACATCTGGGGCTTCTTCGTCTTCCTGGCTTTCACCTTCCTGCTGATCGAGCTGCGCCGCCGCGGCGAGGGGCTGGGGCTGCTGCGCTGGCTGCGGCTCCTGTTCGACCGCTGGGAGGAAACGCCCCGCTTCGCCCGCTTGCACGTGCTGCTGGTGCGCGGGTCAGTTGGCTATCTGATCGGGCGCATCGTGGTCGGCCTGATCATCGTCCTGACCATCGTGCTGGCCTTGCTCAAGTACACGGTGCCGGCGACGCTGCTGCTGCCGCTGGCCGCCGCCGGCCTGCTCCTCCTGCGCCGCCGCGCCACGGCCGAGAACCTCTTCGTCACCGTGCTCATCTTCACCGGCCTGCTGGTGCTCATGGGCGTGGAGTTCGTCTACCTCAAGGACTTCCTGCAGGGCGGCGATCACCGCCGCATGAACACGCTCTTCAAGTTCTACGTCCAGGTCTGGGTGTTGCTGGGGCTGGGGACGGCGGCGGCGCTGCCCCGCATCTGGCGAGCGGTGCAGGGGTGGCGCTCTCGCCGGGCGGGCACCGTGTGGACGACGGCCTTGGCCCTGCTGCTGGTGGCCAGCCTGGCCTTCCTGGTGCTGGGCACGCCCGACCGGGTGAACGATCGCTTCCCCGGCGAACGCCCGCCGCTGGGCACGCTGGACGGCATGGCCTTCATGAGCGTGGGCTCCTACACCTGGCCCGACGCGTCGAACGTCATTGAATTGAAGTACGACTACGAGGCCATCCACTGGCTGCTGGAGAACGTGCGCGGCACACCGGTGATCGCCGAAGGGCGCATTGACTACTACCGCGAGGGCGGCATGCGGGTCTCCTCCTTCACCGGCCTGCCGACTTTGCTGGGGGCGCACCAGAGCGAGCAGCGTTACGGCGACGTGCAGGTCGGCCCGCGGGACGGGCTGGCGCGGGAGTTCTGGAGCACGCCCGACGTCGGCCGCGCTCAGCAGATCATGGACGAACTGCACGTCTCCTACATCTACGTCGGCAAGCTGGAGCGCACCGTCTATCCGCCCGAGGGCATCGCCAAGTTCCAGCAGATGGCCGAGCAGG
>JACNHM010000238.1 GCA_014383605.1 Chloroflexota bacterium | reverse complement strand
ACCTACACCCTGAGGATCACCAACTATGGCCCCTCGACGGCGGAGAACGTGAAGCTCAAGGATCGGCTGCCGCCCTGGATCGTCGTCACCGACGTTGACACGAGTCAGGGGAACTGTGATACGGGCACGCCGGGCGAGCCGCTGGACAAGCTGACCTGCGGGCTGGGTACCCTGGCCGTCAACGCCAGCGCTACCATCACCATCACCGCCGACGTGCCGTCCTGGGTGCCCGGGGGCACCCTCCTGGAGAACGATGCCTTCGTCTACTCCGACATCTTCGATGACACCAACGCCAACAACTTTGCCCACAACCTGACCACCGTCAGCGCCTGGGCCGACCTGTCGGTGTCGAAGAGCGACAACCCCACCACCGTGATCGCTGGCGAGCTGCTGGAGTACACCGTAACCATCACCAACAGCGGCCCCTCCGACGCCCTGGGCGTGTTCGCGGTGGATACGCTGGACCCAAACGTCACGTTCCAGCGCATCCGCGATCCGTATGCCATCGGTGTGGTGTGCAGTCTCAACCCCATTGACGAGCACACCCTCACCTGCGCCGTGGTGGACAATATGCCTGCCGGCGACGTGCTGAAATTCACCATCGTTGTGCTCGTCAACCCGGATGCGCCTGCATCCCTGAACAACTATATCTCGGTGAGCAGCGACACGGCGGATCCATGCCTGCCCAACGAGTATAATGAACGCACAGACGTAGATCGCGAGCAGCAACTCTTCGTCGTCAAGTCGGACTCGCCGGACCCGGTGCTGGCGGGCACCGAGCTTCAGTATACCATCACCTTCGGCAACAATGGTCCATCGGAGGCCACCAATGTCATCGTGACCGACACCTTGCCGCTAGGTGTTCTCTTCGACCACTGTGAGTCCCTCGATCCGAACGACAGGGTCACGTGCCAGCAGGTGATCACTGGCGACGGAGTCACGACGAGCGACGTTGTGCGCGTTGTGGAGATCCTTGAAGGCAACACGCCAGTCTACACCGACACCGGCACGCTCGATGTGGGTGAGAGTTATACATTCCTGCTGATTGCCAACGTGGAGTCTGGCTATGTCCTGAACGGCCGGGGTGACACGGGGCCAGGCGAGCTGTGTGAGTCCTTCTCTAAGGCGACAGGGTATCGGTACTTCGCACACAACCGCGCGGTCATCTCGGCCGACCTCCTGGAGGGCGACGTGGTTGTGGGCCAGGCCACAGCCCGTGATGACGAGTGCACGCGGGTGAACGCGGAGGCGGACCTGGAGCTCACCAAGACCGATACGCCGGAGACCGCCCTGGTCTACGATCCGGTCAGCAACGGCTTCGTCTTCACCTACACCCTATCAGTGCGCAACATCGGCCCGTCGGACTCGGCAGTCGTGGTCTTCACCGACACCCTGCCGACCGACGCTGAGTTCATCACCTATACGATCCCGGCTGACATGCACTGCATTTTCCGCGACGACGGCACGGTGATCTGCCTGGTGGGGAACGATCCGGACAACCTGGGCAACGGCGAACGAGGCCGACTAAATGCCACTTCGGAGATCAGCTTCACCATCCGCGCCAGGGTGGATGCCGGCCCCTCACCGCGCATCCTGGTGAACCGGGCTGAAGTGCAGGCCCTCAGCGAGGTTCAGGCAGACGTGTACTTCCCAGACCTCAATATCCCCGGCTTATACCCGGACGACGCCACGCCCACGCCTGATCCCGACCTGAGGAATAACATCCAGGTCGAAAACACTACCGTGCTAAACGCCCGCATCAGGGTGGACAAGAGAGCCTTCCTGGGCAACACGGCTGGCCTCAGCCCGGCCCAGGTCCAGGCCAAGTGTGAGACCGAAGCGGCTGATGACCTGTTGGTCCTGCCGAATACCCAGGTCACCTATTGCTACTTCATCTACAGCGAGGGCGACACCTGGCTAAACGAGGTCGATCTCACGGACCCGTTCAGCGGTCACGTGGAGACGGCGTTCGGGCTGTTCGTCAACGTCGTCGGCCGGGCGGGCACAAACTCGGACTTCACCACCGCTCACGCCCTGTGGGCCAGTGTTGAGGGCGAGTTAGCGCCGCTGGCGCCGGACGGCCAGGTGAATCCCGACGGCTACTTCTACCTCCTGGCCACCCGCACCGTGACGGTGGACTTCCCTGCTGGGACCTTCGACCTCGACGACACCCCGATGATCCTGGGGAGCGACACCGCGACAGTGGCAGCCGTGGGCACCACCAAGTACAGCACGACATTCCCTGGCGTGACGGTGGCTAGGGACACGGACCTGCTCCACGACACCCTGGCCCTGCCGGTGCTGGAGGATACGGATCCGGAGTGGGACATCTACGAGGACAGCGACGGGGACGGCCTGCCCAGCCCCGGCGACGTCATCGAGTACACGGCGACCATCTCCAACACCGGCATCATCGAGGCCACGGGGGTGGAGTACCGCGACCGGCTGTACAACTGGATCGCTGACGATGCGAATGACCTGAAAGTGCCGGGTTGGCTGATCAACGGCAGCGTGTCCGCTGCCATCCACGTCTATGGCCGTGAGCCCGTCACCGGGCGCGTCATTGACGCCGACGTGCAGCCGCCAGACCTGGCCTTCGGCGAGAACCTCCTGCTCCGCACTTACGCACCAGGGATTGACCTGACTTACCTGTCGGCCATCGTGCTGGCCAGCGAGATCCTCAAGGGCAACAACCCCGGCGACGACGAGGTCCACGTGGATACGCGGCTGGCGATTCCGCCGAAGGGCTACCTGCTGCGCTTCGACGGCGTCACCTACGACCCGCCCATTCCGGTCACCTTCTCCCTGCGCATCCGGTACCAGGTGCGCATCAAGGATACGAAGTACGTGAGGCTGGGTACCATCGTCCTCAACCACGGCTGGGTGACCTACAACGAGATCGGCCTGTTCGACCAGCGATTCCCGGACTTCGACCCGGCCAACCCGAATGCCCATACAGCGGCCAACAAGGTGGCCAACAACCACGCTGGCACGCCGGGTCGGGCCTGGGAGCGCCCTGAGTTCCCCGGCTGGCCAGAGATTCCGGTGGACGTTGAGCCCACGAACTACCTTGGCGCTCGCTTCGACGACTACGCATTGCCTGGCGCGCCCATCCGTGACGACGACGACCCGACCTGGTTCAAGCTGGTGCGCGAGCCGCGCCGCATCCAGTTGCCCGCTATTGATCACGAGGATGGTTGGGAAACCAAGATCCAGGTGCAGAATGGGGGTAATGACAACACCGGAGCGATCGTGTTCTTCTGGGGCGAGTACTCAGGCCAGTGCCCCTACAGCGATCCAGGCCCAATTGGCTATGCTTGCAAGTGGGTCGCTGAGAACGGTCTCTGGTCGCTGGAGGGTCAGGTCATCCCCAGCGCGGCAAAGTCAGCGATAGTCTACTCGGTGGATGAGGACCTCTTTGACGAGGCCTGCGCAGATGCTGCTAATGTCGTTGCTGACCCTAATCCCTACTTCGATCCTCGGCCCAAGAGTCGCAAATGGAGGGACTGGGAGGATGGTTATACGGACACCCAAGGTCGTTATCACGAAGCTTATGAGGGCACCGGCGAGCCGATAGCAGTGATAGTCCAGCGCGAAGGGCCTAACGACCACGGTACCCTGGTTTCGAGTGCCTACCCTGGCATCTCGGAGAACAATGTGGGGGGTGGGCCTGAGTATCAGTACTTTGCGCCCTACGCCATGAGGCAGTATCACAACCTGGATACGGAGATGATCATCCATAACTCCGGTGAGAGGTGCACTGAAGTGTGGCTCGACTATCAAAAGCAAGGGGATGACGTCTTCAGCTACGAGGAGCGCATCACGCAGTTGGCGCCGGGAGAATCCATACGGAAGAGGGTGCCGGCGGTGTTGGGTGCCGAGTGGCTGGGTTCGATCTACGTCACGGCTAACGAGCCCTTGGGGATCGTCATGGATCAGACCAGCTTCCTGCCGTCGGACGATCGGGGGGCGCTGCTGACCTATGAAGCCCGGCCCTACAAGCTCACCACGGACACACTCTTTTATGCCGACCTGGTCTGGCGCGAGCTGAGCGGCTGGGAAGCCAGCATTCAGGTGCAGAACCTGACCCAGCATTCCCTGCCCACCTTCGTGACCGTGGAGTTCTTCGACCAGAGCGGCGATTCCATCCTCTTCCTGGGCGACTGGGTCCCTCGTGCTGGAGGTAAGACTTTCTACCTGCCGGCCGTCACTGACCTGGGTATGGGATACGCCGGCGCAGCGGTAATCCAGTCTCACCAGCAGGTGGACTATCCCGGTCAGCATCACCCGAATGGTGAGCCCATCTTCGCCGTGGTTGACCTGAAGAAGACCAAGATGTACGATGAGGCCCTGCATCGCTGGAGACACACCATGCCTGGTGAGATCCAAGGTGGGGCCTACAATGCTCTTGCGGAGGGCGAAAAGAAAGAAGCCAGCGCCGTCATGCTTCCATTCTTGGCCAAGGCCAAGAATGACCAGGGCGTGACCTCTCTGATGGCCATCCGCAACAACTCCAACTGCAACAACATAGCGATCGAGCTGGAGGTCAGAAAAGGGACCGGGACCGTCGTTAGCTATGTGCACGTCTTCAACCTACCCCCTGGGCATATCAAGCTCATAGACTTGGCCAACGTGGGCAGCGTGAATCCTGGCTTCGTTGGCGCAGGGGCAGTAAGGGTCCTACACGTGGATCAGTTGTGCGACGTGGACAACGATGGGGAGAAGGATGAGACACCAACTATGCTTTCAGTGGTAGTGGTGAACAAGGGCGCTGGCTCTGGTGACATCACCTCGGTGTACGAGGGCATCCCCGTGGCTTATTGGGGTTTCCCGTGAGGTAGTAGCCCGTCCGCATCCCGTTGACAGCCAACAGAAAAAGCCACCAGGGTAATCCTGGTGGCTTTTTCGTGTTCATCCGGCCAGGTGCGACGCACTTTTTGCTCGGATTAGTCGGCCGAAGTGCGTTGCACCTTATCCCTTCATGATGAGAGGCAAGAAGAGCCTGTACTCCCCGCCCCCTGTCGTCACACGCCTCTCGATTAAATTGCCTGCCCCGTCGTCGAGGATCACGCTGTTGGTGATGGGGCCCTGGCCTGTGGCCTGCACCGCGAAGCGAACGGTGGCCATGGCACTGACGGGCACGCGCCCGCTCCAGGTGAGACGGTGGGCGGAGGCATCGTAGACGGCTGGCCCGCCGCTGCCCGCCCAGGCCGAGCCGGGGACGTAGACGACCTCGGTGGGAAGGGTGTCGGTCAGGGCAACCGTGGCCGGGCCGCTGCCCCCGTTCTTCACCAGGATGGTGTAGGTCAACACCTGGCCGGGACTCACAGCAGCCGAGCTGACCCGCTTCTCCGAGGGGCTCAGATCCGGGGCTGCTATCGTCGTAGCGGACGTCCGAGTGAAAGGCAGGTGCACGCCGTCGTCAATGGTGGCTGTGTTGACGACGACTGTGCCATCCGGCAGGGGGGGCACGGTCCGCACAGCGAAGGAGAAGGAGGCCTGGCTGCCGCTCGGCACAGCGCCGCTCCACTCGATTTGGTTGGCCTCTTCAACATAAATGGCGTCTCCGCCGAGGCTGTCCGGCATGTAGGTGGTATAAGCTGGAATGGGATCTACAACGGTCACTCCCGTCGCGTCGGCCATCCCGGCGTTGCGCAGGGTCAGGGTGTAGGTCAGCACCTCGCCGGGGACGGCCACGCCCTTGTCCACCTCCTTGGTCGAGCCCTCCAGCTCGACGGTGTTGACCCGGGTCATCGCTCGACGCTCGTAGGTCGTGCCCTGTCCATCATCAATGATCGCCGTGTTGGTGATAATCGTCTCCAGCGGCAGCGGGTCGGCGATCTTCACCTGGAAGGCGATGGTGGGCGGTGGGGGAGGAGGTGAGATCAGAACAGCTAGCTCGTCGTGCACGTAGGGTTCGTTGTGAGCGACGGTCAGACCCTGGGTGCCGTCGGCGTTCTGAATGCCGACGGTGGCCTCCTCCAGGCGCGCGAGCATGGACTGGTACTGATAGGTGATGGAGCCATCGGCCCGTAGGATGACCTGGAAAGTGTAGTGGCCACCGCTGCCGTAGCGGGGTACCTCCACGTAGGAGACCACCAGGGTGTCCTGGTTGTTGCTCCAATAGTAGGCCTCCCCGCTGGTGGAGAAGGTGAGGTCATCCCAGAATGCGGCTATGAGGTTGAAGGGTTCCTGGCCACTGGGCAAGGGTACGTTGCTGTAGGCTTTGGATGAGCTAGTCAGGCTGAGGAAGCCATTGGAGCACAGGCGGAAAGTGGTGAAGTCATCCCCGTAGAAAGGGAAGGGAAAGCCAATGGGGAAGGGGCCGGCGTTGGTGTCGTCGCTCAGGCCAGTGATGGGCGTGCCTATGCCGACGATGTCCACCCACTCATAGATCGGGCCTGCGGGCTGATCGCTGTCGGTCCAGGTGTAGCCCTGTTCTATTACCGGCGCAGCCCCCATCCACTCGATCTGGTTCAGAGCCGCGTTGTAGATCGCCCCGCTGGTGGCGCTGCCGGATACGTAGGCCGTGTTCTGGGGGATGGGGTCCACCAGGCTGACGTCGGGCACCTCGGCAGGGCCAGAGTTAATCAGAGAGATGGTGTAAGTCAACACGTTGCCAGCCGGGGCCACTGCCTTGTCCACCGTCTTGGTCGAGCTCGCCAGGTTGGAGGCCAGCACCGTTGTGGTTGTGTGGGCCTGGAGGGTGTGGCCCTGTCCGCTGTCCAGGGTGGCTGTGTTGGTGATGACCGTCCCTCCGGCCAGGGGCTCCTCGACGACCGCCTGGAAGGTGAAGGTAATCCGGGTCGTGGCCGACAGGGTGCCACTCCACTGGATGAGGTCGAGGACGGGATCGTAGGTCGCGCCGCCGGTGGCGCTGTCGGGGACGTAGGTGGTGTGCTCCGGGATCGGGTCGGTCAGGCTGACGTCGGGCAGGTCGGTTGAGCCGATGTTGTTCAGGGTCAGGGTGTAGGTCAGTACCTCGCCTGGGGCAGCCATCTCCTTGTCCACCGTCTTGGTCAGGGAGGGCAGGGTGAGCCAGGTGATGGCACGGGCCACCGTCTGGGCCAGTGCATCCCTGGGGCCGACGCTCTCCAGGCCGAACCCGCAGTAGATCACGCGGTAAGGGGGCGATTCGGCCTTGAGCCCCCGGATGCCCCCATCGGGATAGGCCATGATGGGCCAGGCGGCATCGTCGGCAGGTCCGATCTCATCGGGATAGAAACAGCCGAAGAGGGTGCAGAATCCCGTGTTCTTGTAGGCGTACGTATCGTTGAGGGTGAGGGTCAATCCCTCCAGGATGTCGGCCCCGATCAACTCGTCCAGTACCTCCGGTTCCCCGCGGAAGCTGGCGTGCAGATAGTTGGTGTAGAAGGACGGGGCGTAATCTTGGCGGTAATCCCAGTAGCCGATGTCCTGCCCGGCGATGAGGAGCTGCCCCCCGCTGTCCAGATAATCCATCAGGGCCTCGTCGGCGCCGATGTAGCCCGGCGACCGCCAGGGGTTGGCCCAGATGACGACGTCGTAGGCCCCCAACTCCTCGGCGGTGGGAATATAGGTCGTGTCGGTGATGAGGCGCGTGTCGTAGAGGTAGCCGGCCTTATCCAGAGCGTGCTGATAGTAAAGAGTGACGTTCTCCCCCAGCCAGACGTCGGCGTCCACCAGCAGGAGGGAGGGGGCCAGGGGCAGGGCGAAGTCCTGGCTGGTCACCGCGCCCTCGGCGATGCTAACCATCGCCCGCTGGATCTGATGCCCCCTCATGCTCGCCTCTAAGGTGTAGCTGCCCACAGGCAGGGTCAGGCTGTAGAACCCGTCGGCATCAGCCATCGCTGAGGCCGGGGTGTCCAAGGCACGGATCGTGGCCGCCAGCGGATCCTCTGTCCTTCCCTCCATAACCCGACCGCTGAGGGTCCCTTCGGGGGCTGGCTTCAGGGCCAGGTCCTGGATGGACATGTAGCCCGTGATCACCTCCACTCCCTGCGCCGTGGCCGAGAGGTAGCCGAACGCGCTGGCCGTGACGTCGTAGAAGCCCCCCGGCACGCTCACGGCGTAGGTCCCCGTGGCATCGGCGGTAGCGGTAAACCGGTCACCGGCCTGGCCAACGCCGCTGACCGTGGCCCCGGGAATAGTTGGAAGTTGGAAGTTGGATGTTGGAACTTCCCCCCTAACCCTTCGACCTTGCTCAGGGCAGGCTTTGGGGGGGATTGAGGGGGGGCTCGAAACTCGAACCGTGCCGTAGAGCTTCCC